>NZ_JBHYIQ010000030.1:84221-97524 GCF_042739895.1 Amycolatopsis sp. NPDC059021 | reverse complement strand
CCTGCGGGACCGGCTGCACGCCGCCGTTCCCGCCGGTTCGTAGTCCACAAAGGACGAACGTGCCGTTAAGGCCACCTTCCGGGCGTCTGACGCCCGTAAGGTGGCCTTAACGGCATTCAGAGGCTGCGCATGCTGGCCATGAGGCTGCGTAGTTCCACCGTCAGGTAATTGCTGTGCGAGAGCAGCGACATCAGCTGGTTCAGCGTGGTCCAGAGGTACCGGTCGTCGGACTCGGCGGCGAAGTCGTCCTCGACCTCGATCACCAGGTAGCGGTTCTGCGCGTGGTAAAAACGGCCGCCCTCCTCGGAGTGCACGACGTCCAGCCGCACGCGGTGCGTGGGCGCGGCCAGCGCGTAGTCGAGATAGGGCGGGCGGTATTCCTCCGGCGCGTCGGCGTAGTTGCCGGGCTGGCAGTGCACGGTGGCGGTCAGCTCGGCGATGTTGAGCGTGCCCGCGTCGCTGCGGGCCTGCACCAGTGCGTGCAGGGTGCCGCCGATGCGCTTGACGAGCAACGCCAGCAGGCCGGACTGCTTCGGCGCCACCAGCGGCTGGGTCCACGACGTGACCTCGCGGTTGCTGGCCCGCACATCCACCGCGACCACGTCGAAGTACTTGCCGTCCCGATGGTCGATGACCTCGTTCCCGAGGCGCCAGCCGTCTTCGACGACCTCCTTGAGCGGGACCCGGCGCTGCACCAGTTCCTGGCGCGCCCGCACCTCGGTGAGCCAGCTGAGGATCCGCGCCGGATCGTTGACGGCCCTGCCGTGCCCCGACAACGAGCGCAGGACCGCGTCACCGAAGGAGTCCTCGCCGCCGTCCCAGTCGCCCGGCCGCACCAGTGCGGGCGGGACGCACGACAGGACGGTTCTGGAGTCCATGTTCACCATGTGGTCCAGCCGCAGCAGGCGGCGGATCTGATCGAGGGTGAGCCAGCAGAAGTCCTCGTCGAGCGGCACGTCGTCCTCGGTCTCGACGACGATGTTGCGGTTGCGCTTGTGCAGGAACCACGAGCCCTGCTCGGACTGCAGCCCGTCGAACAGCACCCGGCCGCGGGAGTCCGGCCGGAAGTACTCCATGTACTTGGTGGCCGCGCCGCCGTGGACCTTCATGTAGTTGCTGCGCGTGGCCTGCACCGTCGGCGAGATCTGCAGGCCGTTGATGTTGCCCGGCTCCATTTTGGCCTGCATCAGACAGTGCGGGACGCCGTCGAACCGCTTGACGAGGATGCCGAGCACACCGATCTCCGGCTGCACGATGATCGGCTGGATCCACTCGCTCACCCACGGCCGGTCGGTCCGGACCCGCAGTCCCTCGACCGAGAAGAACCGCCCGCTGGCGTGGACGAGGTTGCCCGTGTCCGGCTCGAAGTCCCAGCCGGACAGATCCGCGAACGGGATCCGGTCCACCCGGAAGCTGTGCGCGCGGGCCCGCGCGTTGAACCAGGAATGGAAGTCCGCCATGGACATGACCGCGTCGTCGGCCGCGGCGGATTCGGAACGCCCGTCCTGTCTCGTGTCCGTGTGTATCGCGCTGTAGACCACGTGACTCCCTCGCTGTCGTGCCCACCCGCCGGGCCGGCCGGAGAACCGCGGCCGGCGCCGGTGGGTGCTGCTCCCGCAGCCCGGGTCCCGGACACCGAGAATTCCTCGGGTACAAGGGAAACACGCCGACCTGCCTGGTCTTCCCGGAGCGTAGGACAGCCTCGGCGCGCTGGGCATCCCCCGACCTGATAGGCGTCCCGCTCCCGGAGCCGGGCTAGCCGTCGGCGGCGGGACCGCGGCCACGCCCTCGCTGAGCGAGCCGCACGTGTTCCTGGAGATGGGTACCGTCGCGGTCGGTGAGGACGTTCGACGTCTTGCCGTAGTCGATGCTGCGCCAGCGATCCGGCGTCATCCTGATGATCACGTGGCCCGGGTTGAACGCCTCGACGAACTCCCTCGCCTGCTGCTCGGGCAGATACCGCGCGGCTACCGGGAAGGCGGCCTCGACGGTGGCCTCCTCCCAGGCGGTGACCGGACCGGACACCGACACGTAGCGGTACGGCGGATCCTCGTTCTGGACGACCAGCGTGAACGCGCCGGTCTTCCTGATCAGGCGGCCCTTCAAGGTGTCCTCGCCGTCGGTCCACAGGACCACGTCGCCGCCGGGCCGGTAGCCGTACCACATGGGCACGGCCAGCGGCGGCCCGCTTCTCCGCTGCACCGCCAGCACGCCGATGTGCTTGCCGGCCAGGAACTCCTGTTGTTCCCGCTCGGTCATGCTCAGATCCACGATGACGCCTTCCTCCTCGTCGCTCCTCCTGCCCGGGAGCACCGCTGTCCGGTCAACGGAACGCGGGCATGACCTCGGCGGCGAAGAACTTCAGCAGCTGCTTCATCTCCTCGATCGGCATCCGCCGGGTCGAGCCGAAGTCGCACAGCAGATTTCCGTACCCCATGTCCTGAATGGACTTGATCTGGGCGATGACGCGCTCGGGATCGCCGATCACCTCCAGCTGGTTCCACCCGAAGTCCTCGTCCGCCGCGATGTCCTTGAGGCGCTCCAAGTGGTACTCGTAGCTCTTGGCGGCGCCACCGGTCTTCGAGTCGATCGGCGCGTT
This sequence comes from Amycolatopsis sp. NPDC059021, assembly GCF_042739895.1. Classification (NCBI taxonomy): domain Bacteria; kingdom Bacillati; phylum Actinomycetota; class Actinomycetes; order Pseudonocardiales; family Pseudonocardiaceae; genus Amycolatopsis; species Amycolatopsis sp. NPDC059021. The sequence goes on along the minus strand of NZ_JBHYIQ010000030.1, from coordinate 94,925 downwards.
GCCCGCGAGGAAGATCCGCGTGCGGTCGAACGCCGCCTCGAACCGGGCCTGTTCCTCACGTGCCCGCTCGTTGGACTCCGCCACGTACACGACGCGGCTGGCGACCAGCTCCGCGTCCTCGGTGTCGAACCCGTGCGCGGTGGCGGTCGCGTACCAGGTCCGCGCGGCCTCGGCGATCCGCGCGAACGGGGCGGCCGGGTCGGCCAGGATCGGCAGGCCGCGGGCGGCGTAGGTCCGCACGGTCTCCGGGCTGATGGCGGCGACGTGCAGCGGCGGATGCGGCCGCTGCACCGGCTTGGGCCACAGGCTCAGCGGGTGGGTGGTCTGGTGGAACCGGCCCTGGTATTCGAAACCGTCCGTGGTCCAGAGGCCGAGCAGCATGTCGAGGCATTCGTCGAACCGGTCACGGGATTCGGCGAGATCGAGCCCGAAGTTCTCGAACTCGATGCTCTGGTAACCGCGGCCGATGCCCAGCTCGAGCCTGCCGCCCGACAACAGGTCCACCATCGCGGCCTCCTCGGCCACGTGGATCGGGTCGCGCAGCGGCAGCACCACGATCCCGGTGCCGAGCCGGAGCCGTTCGGTGCGTGCCGCCAGATTCGCGAGCATGGTGAGGGTGTTGGGCACGGTCCCGAAGTCGTGGAAATGGTGCTCGGCCATCCACACGCCGTCGAAGCCGAGTTCCTCCAGCAGTTCGACGAGTTCGAGATGGTAGTCGTACACCTCCCGCGCGGACTGCCCGGCGAACTGGTGGAAGAGATGGAAGGTGGAGAACTTCATCGGGCGGTGTGCCACGTGCGTGCTCCCTTCGATACGGACCGGTGTCCTATTTCCCGTGCAGGAGTTCGATCACCGGGGCCAGCGCTTCGAGGTTGCTCTCGATCACGGTGAAGTAGCTGATCCCGTAGCGCTCCCGGTGGGCCTCGAGCTGCTCGGCGACCTGCGCGGCGGTGCCGAAGAGCACGGTCGGCAGCTCGCCGAGCTCCTCGGCCGTGAGCTCGGGCATCCGCTGGTGCAGTGCCTCCAGCCGAGCCCGGCGATCCTCGGTGATCTCGACGAAGTTGGCGAGGATGTTCAGCTCCACCTCCGGCAGGCGGGGGCCGAGCGCGGCCTTGGTGAAGCCGACCCGCCGGGCGATCTCGGCGGCGTCGGCCAGCACCATCTTGTGCGAGACGGCGGAGCCGATGAACCCGATGATGTCCGCGTGCTCGGCGGCGAGGGCCAGCAGGCCGTCACTGTGCCCGCCCAGCAGGAGTGGCGGGCCGGGCCGCTGCGCCGGCCGCGGCTGATGGTCCGGATCGTGGTAGCGGTCCTTGAGTTCCTTGATCGTCCGCGCCAGGTGGTCGAGCCGCTGCCGGGCGGACGGAAAGGGAATCCCGGCGGCGTCGAACTCGTCCTTGACGTATCCCGCGCCGAGGCCGACTTCGAAACGACCGCCGGTGAGCTGGTCGGTGCCGGTGACATCCCTGGCGAGCAGCGCGGGATTGTAGAAACCGGCATTGAGCACAAAGGTCTTGAGACGGACGCGTTCGGTGTTCTCGGCGGCGACCATCAGCGACGGAAACGGTGCCAGCATTCCCAGATGGTCACCCACCCCGATGATGTCGTATCCGAGATCCTCCGCCTTGCGGCATTTCTCGATCCAGGCGGCGCGCGGGGCGGGCGCGATCATGTCGACCCCGAACCTGAATGGTTTCATCCCAGTGGCCATACCGGCAACGTACCGTCCGCCGGATGATTTGTCCGATGAATTGACGGGGTCCGCGTAAACAAAAGGGGATGACTCCGGGAAATACGTCCGCGCCGCCCGGTTCCGCGTAGTTCTATCAGCATGAGGGATGCGAAGGCGGACGAGTCTGCCCTAGCGTCGAAGGTGATCAGTGCCGGAATCGCGCTCCGCCTCGGCACGCCGGGAAAGGAGACCTCGTGACTCCCCTGCGCATCGGGATCATGGGATGCGCGAGCATCGCACTCCGCAAGATGCTCCCCGCCATGGCGGACCTTTCCGGCACGGAAATCACGGCGATCGCCAGCCGGGACGTCGGCAAGGCCGGGAAGGCCGCACTGGCCTACGGTTGCCGCGCGGTCGAGGGCTATCCGGCACTCCTCGACCTCGACGAGGTCGAAGCCGTCTACATCCCGCTGCCGAACGCCGCGCACGCCGACTGGATCGAGCGCGCCTTGGCGGCCGGCAAGCACGTGCTCGCCGAGAAACCGTTGACCACCAGCGTTTCCCGGACGTGCGCGCTGCTCGCCGCGGCACGGTCGGCCGGGCTGGTGCTCATGGAGAACCTGATGTTCCTCCGCCACAGCCAGCACGCGGCGGTCAGGGAGCTGTTCGAGGACGGCGCGATCGGCGAGCTGCGGGCGTTCCACGCCGCGTTCGCCGTGCCGAGGCGACCGGCAGGCGACATCCGCCACAGCGCCGAACTCGGCGGCGGAGCGCTCCTGGACACCGGCGTGTATCCGGTGCGCGCGGCGATGTCCTTTCTCGGCAACGATGTGGACGTCGTTTCGGCGGTGCTCACCCGGCGGCACGGCCAGTCCGTCGACTCCGGCGGGCACGCGTTGCTGTGCACCACCGGCGGCGTCGGCGCGCACGTGGCCTTCGGCCTCGACCACGCCTACCGGTCCGGTTACGAGCTCTGGGGCAGCGCGGGACGGATCGTCCTCGACCAGGCCTTCACCCCGCGCGCCGACCACGTCCCGGTAGTACGCCTGGAACGGCGGTCGGGCGTCGACGAAATCCTGCTGCGGGCCGACGACCAGGTGGCGAACACGCTCACCGCGTTCGCCACGGCCGTCCGATCGGGACGGCTCCCGGACAACGACGACGTCGCGCGGCAGGCGGTGCTCGTCGACGACATCCGCACCAAGGCGAGGCTTTACCTCGATCACGCCACCGAGCCGGTGGGTTCGATGCCAGGAGGATCCCTATCGTGACCATGACTGTGCCCCAGGCCGCCGGCACGTCCCAGCTGCTGGCCGCGCGGTTGCAGATTCCCCCGATCCCGTACAGCCACGCCGCCGGGTCCTGGGTCTACGCCTCCGACGGGAAGCGCTATCTCGACGGCGCCAGCGGGATCGTCAACGTGAACATCGGCCACGCCCATCCCGTCGTCGTCGACGCGCTGCGGGAGCAGGTCGGCATCTGCACCTACGCCAGCCCCGGCACGTTCGCGCCGACCCAGATGCAGCAGCTGGCCGCCGCCACCGCGCGCGCCGTGCACCGGCCGGACGACCAGGTCATGTTCACCCCCACCGGCACGCACGCCACCGAGGCCGCCATCGCGCTGGCCCGGCTGGTGCAACGGGCCCGCGGTGAGGAGGGCAGGCACAAGATCCTGACGTCCTCGCTGGGCTATCACGGCAACAGCGCGTTCGTGCTGGCGTTGTCCGGTCACCGTTCCCGGCGGCCGCACCCGGACGACAGCTTCGGCGTCGCCCCCGCCTTCGACCCGCCCTATCCCGGCCAGCACCTCGGCTGTCCGCTCCCGGTCTGCCAGGCCGAATGCGCGCGGTCCGTGCGCGACGCCATTGTCGAGGCCGGCCCGGAAACGGTCGCCGCGGTCCTGCTGGAGCCGGTCAACGGCACGACCGGCGGCGGATACGTGCCACCGGCCGGATACCTGCGGGCGGTCCGCGAGATCTGCGACGAGTACGGCGTCCTGTTCATCCAGGACGAGGTGCTGACCGGGCTGGGCCGCACCGGCCTGCCGCTGGCCTCGCACCACACCCCGGGCGCGGACGCCGACATCGTGACGCTGTCGAAGGGACTCGGCGCGGGCTACGTCCCGCTCGCCGCGACGATGCTCGCGCCGCGGCTGGCCGAGGACATCATGTCCAGCGGAAAGTGGTTGCCGCTCATGGGAACCATGTCGGCGACGCCGCTGCAGGGCACCGCCGGGCTCGCGGTGCTTTCGGTGCTGGAAGACCTCGGCGTCTTCGACCGCGACGTGGTGAAGGGCGAGGCCGTCGGCAAGCTCGTCACCGAGGCGGTGCGGGGCCAGGCGGTGGTGAAGAACGTCCGCGGCCTCGGCTACTTCTACGGCATCGAGCTGACGCCGGGCACCCTCGGCGACGTCATGCGGATCACCAGGAGCCACGGCTTGCTGTTGTACCCGTTCGTCAACTGGCACCCCGACCGCACCGGTGAAGGCCTGCTGATCGCGCCGCCGCTGAACTCCACCGACACCGACCTGGACTTCCTCGGCGAGACACTGCGTACGTCGCTGGCGCAGGCCGGTGAGCGCGTGAACTGAGCGGCCGTCGAACGGCCAAGGCCCGGGACCTCGGTCCCGGGCCTTGATCCCCGCCTCGGCGGGTTTCGCTGTGCGGGAGGACGTCTTCAGTGCGGTGGTCCCGGATCCACCGGCCCACCGCGGTGTCCCGAACGCTCCATTGGGGACGGTGAACGTCCCGAACGCGTCGTTCGCGACAAGCCGAGCGAGCGGAAGGCCGCTAGCCGGAAACCCTTGCCACGGCGGGCGTCCCGGTCAATCGCATCCGGGAGGCGCGAAGCGCCAGGCAGGTGTCGTAGTCCGGCAGCAGGCCCAGTTCGGCCGCCTCGCGCAGCGTCGGCGCGGCGGCGTCGCGATCGGACAGGATGGGCTCGCCGGGCAGGTTGAGCGGCAGGCCGATCTCCGGGTCCAGCGGATGCACGGTGAGCACCTCCGCCGGCCGGTAGAGATCCGAGAGCTGGTACTGGACGCAGGTGTCGTCCTCCAGCGCCACGAAGGCGTGGCCGAGGCCCTCCTCGACGTAGACCGCGGTGCCGCCGTGCCCGTTGAGCACCATCATGTCCCACTGCCCGAAAGTCGGGGAGCCCGTCCGCACGTCGACGACGAAGTCGAGCAGCGAACCCCGCAAGCAGGTGACGTACTTGGCCAGGCCGGGCGGGGTGGCCGCCCCGTGCACCCCACGCAGGACATTGCGGCACGAGGTCGAGATGTTGGTCTGCATGAACCTCGGCCGGTACCCGAGCGCCTCGGTCAGCACGTCCTCGCGGTAGACCTCGAAGAAGTCACCACGTTCGTCGGTGAACGAACGGGACGAGACGAGGAAGGCGCCGCTGATGGCCAGCGGCCGTACGGTCATGCTGCGGGTACTGACGCTGCCAGTGCTCATTTCCGATGGATGCCTTTCACCGCAAGGGCGCACGGCCCGTACCCCGTGCCATGCGCCGGGACTCCCGGTGTCCTCAGGACGCCTCGCCGACGATCCGCTCGATGCGGCGGGCCACCTCTTCCGGCAACGGCAGGGCGGCGATCTCACCGGCGAGTTTCCCCGCGGCCGCGGCGAAACTCGGGTTGGAAATGATCTCCTGACAGGTCTTCGCGATGACCTCGCTCGCGGCCTCCTCCGTGGAGAGCACGACCGCGGCGCCCGCCTCGGCGAGCCGGCGGGCCATGTCCGTGGTGCGGTACATGCTGGTGTCGGGGATCAGCACCTGCGGCACCCCGAAGCTCAACCCGGTCATCATGGTGCTGCCGCCGGTCTGGTGCACCAGGACGTCACAGGTGGGCGCGACGACGTCCATCGGGATCCAGCCCGCGTGCACGTTCTTCAGCCGCTCGCGCAGTTCGGGCGCCGCGTCCTCGCCCACCGCCACCACGACCTCCGTGTCCAGGGTGGCGATGTTCTCGACGACGCTCTGCAGGAAGTCGTACTGGTTGTACCTCGCGACGCCGGTGCCGAGGGTTACCCCGACCCGGGTGCTCGCGCCCTTCGTGTACATCCACGGCTCCACCACGGCCTGCGAGTTGCCGGGGATCCAGCGCATCAGCTGCGCGGCCGCGGCGTCGGCCGGGCGCAGGCCCGGCGGCGCGATCTCGATCGTCATCGCGGGCTCGGGCAGGTGATCCAGGCCCAGCTCCTTCAGCTGCTCGCGCAACTGGTCCTCGGCACCCTCGTCCATCATCCGCGGGTCGTGGATGTCCCAGGCGTGACGTACATACGGAATTCCGAGGTGCGCCGCCAGCAACGGGCCGGAGTAGGAGGTGACCCCGCTGACGATGACGTCCGGGCGCCAGTCCTTGCTGAACGCCAGCAGGGCGTCGAGGGTCACGTACTCCATGTACGCGTACCAGCGGCCCGCCATGATCTCGCGCTCCACCGGGTCCTCCGGCACGTGCGTCAGCCCGCTCTGGGCGATGATCTTCTGCGGGTTCAGCTCCGGGTCCGTCGTCCGCACGGCGGCGAGCCCGACCTCGGCGATCGTCGGCATCAGCGTGTCGACCGAGGCGGTCGTCATGACCTGGTGTCCCCGGTTGCGCAGGGCGTTCGCGAGCGGAACGTGACTGAATACCGTCGACGGGGCGACCCCGGCGAGATTAAGAACCTTCACGATCGTCCTCCCAGGTCGGCGCGTGTCGGCTCAAGCTTGCCGACAGCGCGGGCCGGAACCATCACCAACGCGGGTAGTCTCCGCCCGCCACCGGGAACGGCCCTACCACGTTGGGGGATGCCGCGCCGTTCCCGCGCTCCTAGCGTGTTGTGACATGGCCGACTCAGCCCGATCGCAGCTGCTGGAGCAGGTCCGCGGCTACCACGACGCCCACTCCCCCGGCCAGGCGCCGTTCATCCCGGGGAAGACTCCGATCCTGTCGTCCGGGGCGGTACTGGACGCCGACGACCGCGAAGCCCTGGTGGCCGCCGCGCTCGACATGCGGATCGCCTCCGGCACGATCGCGACGAGGTTCGAGTCGGCCTTCGCCAGGAAACTCAAGCGGCGCAAGGCGGTGCTGACGAACTCCGGCTCGTCGGCGAACCTGCTGGCGCTGAGCACGCTGACGTCGCCGACGCTGGGCGACGAGCAGCTCAAACCGGGCGACGAGGTCATCACGGTCGCCGCCGGGTTCCCGACCACGGTGAACCCGATCCTGCAGAACGGCATGGTGCCGGTGTTCGTCGACATCGAACTCGGCACGTACAACACGACGGCCGAGCGGGTCGAAGCCGCGATCTCCCCGCGCACCCGCGCCATCATGATCGCGCACACGCTGGGAAACCCGTTCCCGGTGGCGGAAATCGCCGAACTGGCCGAACAGCACGGCTGCCACCTCATCGAGGACAACTGCGACGCCGTCGGCTCGACCTACCACGGCAGGCTCACCGGCACGTTCGGCCGGTTCTCCACGGTGTCGTTCTACCCGGCACATCACCTGACCATGGGCGAGGGCGGCATGCTGCTGTCCTCGGACATTAAACTGGCCAAGCTGGCGAAGTCGTTCCGCGACTGGGGCCGCGACTGCTGGTGCGAGCCCGGCGAGGACGACCGCTGCCTGAAGCGGTTCGAACTCCACCTCGGCACGCTGCCGGAGGCCTACGACCACAAGTACGTGTTCTCCGAGGTCGGTTACAACCTCAAGAGCACCGACATCCACGCCGCGCTCGGCCTGAGCCAGCTGGCCAAGCTGCCCGATTTCATCGAGGCCCGCAAGCGCAACTGGCGCCAGCTGCGCGAGGGCCTGGACGGCCTGCCCGGACTGCTGCTGCCCGAGCCGACGCCGGGCAGCGACCCGAGCTGGTTCGGTTTCATCATCACGGTGGAACCCGACGCGGGCTTCGACGTCCCGGAGATCGTCGACTACCTGGAGGCACGCAACATCCGCACCCGGCGGCTGTTCGCGGGCAACCTCACCCGCCACCCCGCCTACATCGGCAGGCCGCAGCGCATCGCGGGCCCGCTGACCAACAGCGACATCGTGACCGAGCGGACGTTCTGGGTCGGTGTCTACCCTGGCATCACCACGGAGATGATCGAGTACGTGATCGGCACGCTCAAGGAGTTCGTCGCCACCCACTGACCCGAAAGTCCTTTGTAGACATATTGCCGTGAAGGCCTCCTTGCCGACGCTCAACGCCGGTAAGGAGGCCTTCACGGCGTCGGAACGCGTTGGGGAATGGCGAAGACGCCTATCAGGTTGAGGGATGCTCAGCCCGGCAACGCTTCCCTATCGTTGCGAAACGGGGCCGCTGTGCGCCCATCCCACGCCAACGGATCGCATGCATTGACACGAAAGGGAGGGGCCATGACCACCACGGCCAACACTTCGGCCGAGCCGGTCGACCTTTTCTCACCAGAAGTGGTCGCTGACCCGTGGGGGGCGCACGCCCGAGTGCGCGAGGCACCGACGCTGCAGATCGGCGGCTTCATGGGCGGGCCGCCGATGTACCTGGCCGCCCGCTACGAGGACGTGCGCCAGGTCCTGATGGACCCGCGGTTCCTCACCAACCCGCTGCCGGACTCGCCCGCCGAGGACATCCGGAACGGGGTCTTCAAGCACCTGAACATGCCGGAGGAACTGATCCCCTGGCTGAAGAACCTCATCAACGCCTCCGACGGCGAAGACCACGCCCGGCTGCGCAAGCTGGTCTCCTACGCGCTCACCGCGCACCGGGTCGGCAAGTTCCGGCCCCGTGTCGAGGAGATCACCGACGTCCTGCTCGACAAGCTGGAGGCGGAGGGCGGGGACGGCACGCCGATCGACCTCGTCCAGACGTTCTGCTACCCGCTGCCGGTCACGGTGATCTGCGAGCTGGTCGGCGTCGACGAGGAAGACCGTCCACAGTGGCGTGCGTGGAGTGACGCGATGGCCACTTTGGACGGTGAGCGGCTGCCGGACGAGGTGCGCAAGACACTCGCCGCCGCGCGCCGGATGATCGAGCGCAGGCGTGCCGAGCCGAAGGACGACCTGGTCACCGCGCTCGTGGAGGCGCAGGCGAAGAACGACGGCCTTGTCACCGACGACGAACTGGTCGGCGTCCTGTTCAGCCTGGTGACCGCCGGGCACCAGACGACGACCTACCTGATCGGGAACTCGGTGCTCGCCCTGCTCGAGCACCCGGACCAGCTCGCGCGGCTGAAGGCGGACCCGTCGATGTGGCCGCAGGCCATCCGCGAACTGCAGCGCCTCGGCCCGATCCAGTTCGGGCAGCCGCGGTTCGCCACGGAGGACATCGAGGTGGGTGGCACGGTGATCCCGCGGGGGATGCCCATCGTGCCGCTGATCATGGCCGCGAACGCCGACCCGAGGAAGTTCCCCGAGCCGGAGAAGCTGATCGTCGACCGGCTGGCCGTGGGCAGCGAAAGCCACCTCGGCTTCGGCAAGGGAATCCACCGGTGCCTCGGTCAGCACGTCGCGTATCTGGAGGCGGAGACGGCGCTGCGCGGGCTGTTCACCCGGTTCCCGGACCTGTCGCTCGCGGTGCCGCGCGAAGAGGTCCCGTGGATCCTGCGGCCCGGTTTCACCCGGACCAAGGACCTCCCGGTGCGGCTCGTCCCGCCGGCGTCCTGAAGCCACGCCTCTTTTCGCCCGAGGAGGATTCCCCATGACCGAAACCGTCGCCTTCCCGCAGGACCGCACCTGCCCCTACAAACCGGCGCCCGGCTACGAACCGCTGGCCGACCGGCGCCCGATCGCCGAGATCACCCTGTACGACGGCCGCAAGGCCTGGGCCGTCACCGGCCACGACCTGGCCCGCAGGCTGCTGTGCGACCCGCGCATTTCCAGTGACCGCACCGATCCCGCGTGGCCGATGGTGAGCGCGGCGGCGGCCGTGGAATTCAGCGACGTCCAGCAGAAGGTCATCAAGCTCCTGACCGCGCTGGTGGGCGTCGACGGCCCGGCACACCGCGCGCGGCGCAAACTGGTGCAGGCGGGCTTCACCGTCAAGCGGATCGACTCCCTGCGGCCGAAGATCCAGGAGATCGTCGACCGGCAGCTGGACAAGATGATCGAGAAGGGCGCTCCCGCGGACCTGGTCAGCACGTTCGCCTCGCCGGTGCCGCTGATGGCGTTGTGCGATCTGCTGGGCATCCCGCACGAGGACCAGGAGTACTTCGAGAAGAAGGCGCACCGGATCCTGTTCGGCCCGGACGCGGGCGGGGCCTACGACGAGCTCATGGCCTACCTGACCAAACTGATCGAGAAGGCCCAGCAGAACCCCGGTGAGGGTTTTCTCGAAGCTCTCCTCGCGGAGCGCGACGCCTCGAGCGACGTGGACCACGAGGAGATCCTCCAGATGTTCCTGATCGTGCTGGTGACCGGCCACGACACCACGTCGAGCTCGATCGCGCTCGGTGCCTACACCCTGCTCCAGCACCCCGAGCGGCTCGCCGAGCTGCGGGCCGACCCGTCGCTGCTGCCCGCCGCGGTGGACGAGCTGACCCGGTTCGTGGTCGTCCCCGACGGCCTGCAGCGGGTGGCCGCGGCGGACATCGAGGTCGACGGGACCACCACCATCCGCAAGGGTGACGGCGTGTTCTTCCTGTTCTCCCTCATCAACCGCGACGAGGAGGCCTACGACCGGGGCGACACCCTGGACTGGCACCGCCCCACGTTCCGCGATCACCTGACATACGGGTTCGGCACCCATCAGTGCGCGGGCATGAACCACGCGCGCGCCATCATGGAAATCGCCTTCGGCAGGCTCATCGAGCGGCTGCCCGGCCTGCGTCTCGCGGTCCCGGCCGACGAGGTCCGGGTCAAGCCGGGAGACGCCTTCCAGGGCTTGGCCGAACTTCCGGTCGCCTGGTAGGTGTTTCGCGGTCCTTTGTGGACTCTGAGGTGATTGGGGGCCCTTCGGTGCGTTCGCCGCGCCGAAGGGCCCCGTGTCATGTCCGCTTCCGCGCTGTGGGGCGGGGGCGAGGCCTCCGGGGCGGGAGCACATCCGTGTCGGTCGGTGTAAGGAGGGCGCTCG
>NZ_JBHYIQ010000030.1:83728-84211 GCF_042739895.1 Amycolatopsis sp. NPDC059021 | reverse complement strand
GGCCCCGCCCGGCGCCGCCGCCCCGCCCAGCCCCCCATAGACACGACCCCACCCGCCCCGACGCCACCGCCGCGACCGCCACCATCAACGTCCCGAACGCGCCGTTCGCGACATCGCCCCCGCCGCATCGACACCGCGTCCGGTGACGCGAACGCTCCGTTGCGGACGTTGATCGTCCCGAACGACGCTTTCGCGACATCCGGCCAGGAGCCCCGACGCTTCCACACTTCGCGACGACGTCCCGCCACTTTTGTCCTTTGTGGACTTCGTTGTGCGAAGGGAACTTTCGGCGCGCTCAGTGCCGCGAAGGGGTCCTTCACGGCACTCGACACTTCCCCACGGACCGAACAAGCCGCACAAATACGACACAACGGAGCATTCTCGGGGTGCCGCGATGCCGGTTATGGCACCCTGTGTGGGGGTCTCCGCCCCCCAGTGGGGGGTCAGCCCCAAGAAAACGGTGTTTGTGGGCGCGCGGGCCCC
>NZ_JBHYIQ010000030.1:3374-83718 GCF_042739895.1 Amycolatopsis sp. NPDC059021 | reverse complement strand
ACACCCAAACAACCCACACACGGCCCCTTTCGGGGGGGGCCGCTGTGCGGTCACGCCCCCCTGGCGGGCGACCCCCCCCCTCAAGGTGGCCTTACCGGCACAAGAGTCCTTTGTGGACGCAGGACGCGACCCGGCATCACCCGCTTGAGTTCTGCCCTCGGCGCGGCGGATGCACCCCGGACCACCCCCTCGACTCAGCACGGAAAGGGATCCGAGTTCGGCTCTTGCACAGCGTATAGGGATCCTTATATGGTGTATAAGACGGAGTCGCCACGCTCGGCACGGGGAGTTCTCTTGCGGAATGCGCACGCCACGGCGACAGTGACCGGCACCCGGAATCCGCGGCGCTGGCTGATCCTGGGCGTCATCAGCATGGCCCAGCTGGTCGTCCTGCTGGACAACACCGTCCTGAACCTCGCGATCCCCAAGCTCACCGAGGATCTGGGCGCCACGACCGCGGACATCCAGTGGATGATCAACGCGTACGCCCTCGTCCAGTCCGGGCTGCTGCTCACCGCGGGCAGCCTCAGTGACCGGTACGGCCGCAAGCGCTCGCTGCTCGTCGGGCTTCTGTTGTTCGGTCTCGGCTCGCTGGCCGCGGCCTTCAGTCAGACCTCCGGCCAGCTGATCGCGGCAAGGGCGGGCATGGGCATCGGCGGCGCGCTGCTGATGACCACCACGCTGGCCGTCGTCATGCAGGTCTTCGAGGGCGACGAACTGCCGAAGGCGATCGGGTTGTGGAGCGCGGTCAGCTCCTTCGGCTTCGCCAGCGGCCCGCTGATCGGCGGGGTGCTGCTGGCCCACTTCTGGTGGGGCTCGATCTTCCTGATCAACATCCCGGTGGCGCTGCTCGGCTGTCTCGCCGTGGCGAAACTGGTGCCGGAGTCGAAGAACCCCGAGGGCAGGCGCCCCGATCTGCTCGGCGCGGTGCTCTCGACGATCGGCATGGTCGGCGTCGTGTACGCGATCATCTCCGGTCCCGGGAACGGCTGGACCTCGGCCAGTGTCCTGGTCCCGGCGGGAGCGGGACTGCTCGCGCTGGCCGCCTTCGTCCGGTGGGAACTGCACATCCCGCACCCGATGCTGGACATGGGTTTCTTCCGCAACCGCCGGTTCAACGGCGCGATCTCGGGCGGCCTGCTGGTGGCGTTCGGGATGGGCGGCTCGGTCTTCCTGCTGACCCAGCACCTGCAACTCGTGCTCGGCTACGGTCCGCTGGAAGCAGGTCTCCGGACAGCCCCGCTGGCGCTGGTGGTCGTCGCGCTGAACGTCGCCGGCATCGGCGCGAAGCTGCTCGGGAAGATGGGCACCGCCATGACGATCACCGTCGGGATGACGCTGAACGCCACGGGTCTCGCCGCGGTGGCCCTGCTGGGCACGCCCGAGCGTGGGTACGGGTGGATGCTGGCAGGCCTGCTGATCATGGGCAGCGGCATCGCGTTGTCCATGCCCGCCATGGCCAACGCCATCATGACCTCGATCCCGCCGGCGAAGGCGGGCTCCGGAGCCGGGATCCAGGGCACCGTGAACCAGTTCGGCAGCGGGCTCGGCGTCGCCATCCTCGGCGCCGTGCTCAGCTCGCGGTTCGCCGCCCTGCTGCCGGTCGGGCTCGGCGCCGGTGCGGCCGGTTCGCTGCACGAAGCGCTGGCCGCCGCGCCGACGCCCGAGCTGCGGTCACAGGTGCACGACGCCTTCGCCGGCGGGGTACGCGCCAGTCAGCTGATCGGCGCGCTGGCCGTCGTCGCCGGTGGCCTGCTCGCCGGTCTGCTGCTGCGCCGGGCCGCCAGGTCGGAGGCCATCGCCGCCGCGGCACCTTCGGAGGCCGAGGAGGAGTCCCCCAGCACTCCCTGAGGCCGTCCCCCGGAACCGGCAGGGTGCGTGGCGCCGCGCACCCTGCCCCCGTACCTTGACAACAGCACACCGCCCGGACGGCTGGTAGAAGGGACGACCACGAGATGGGCAAACGGGCCTCGCAGCCGCGTGACAGCGTATGGCTCTCCTCGCGGCCGGCCCGCAAGCAGCGGGGAAGCGACGCCGAGATCGGCGCCGGCAACCTCGACCGGGAGAAGATCGTCGCCTGCGCGGTCCGCCTGCTCGACACCGAGGGCGACGCCCAGTTCTCGATGCGGTTGCTGGCCGCGGAACTGAACGTCACGCCGATGTCGGTGTACTGGTACGTCGCGAACAAGGACGACCTGCTGGAGCTGGCGCTGGACGCGGTGGCGGGCGAGATCGAGCTCCCGGCGATCGACGCCGGGAACGACTGGCGCGAAGACCTGCGGGCACTGGCGAGCGCCTGGCGCCGCACGATGGTCGCCCACCCGTGGGCGCTCCGGTGTTACGGCGAATACCTGAACATCGGCCCGTGCAGCCTGCGGTTCACCGAGTGCGCCCAGGCGGTGATGGCCCGCTCGCCGCTGGCGTTGCGGGATCAGGCCGCCGCGCTGGCCGTCGTCTTCCAGTACGTCTACGGCTTCACCGCGACGGAAAGCCGTTGGCTGGAGTACATCAGGGAAACCGGCCGGACGCCCGACGAGTTCGTCGCCGAGGTCGCGGGCAGCATGGCGGCCATGTCGTCGGCACTCGAACAGGGCGGTCTGCTGGAGCAGCACCACGACCAGCCCATGACGGAGGTGCGCGACCGGGACTTCGATCGCGGGCTCGACTGGTTGTTCGCCGGGATGGCCGCGGACGCCTGATCCGGCCGCTACGTCCTTTGTGGACAGTGCAGCCGTCCGCGGCGTCCGTGCCCCGGTGACCTCGAAAACGCCTACGCCATCAGGTCCGTTTCGGTGACCCCGGGGCCCTGGCCCGCCCGGATGAACCACTCGACGCCGAACATGGACCGGAACTTCTCCTCCGGCAGATCCGTGAACAGCGTGGACTGCTCGGTGATCTGGCTGACGTGGGCGAGCAGGGCCTTGCGCTTGTACTCGGTGACCGCCGAGACGTCGACCACGCAGGTGATCTCCGACTCCGGGGTGCCGAACTCCGGGCCCGACGGCAGCGCGACACCGGCGTCCTCGGCGAACCGGGCCTGGTTCGCGGCGATGTGGTCGCGGTTGATCGTGGACTGGTAGACCTTCGGCGTGCCCGCGAGTTCGGCCGCGCGCATCCCGACGCGGTGCACCTGGATGTGGTCGGCGTCGCCGTAGACGCCGTTCTCGTCGTACACGGTCAGCACGTCCGCGTTCTCCTCGCGGAGGATCGCGGCGAGCTTCGCCGCCGCCTCCTCGACGTCCGCGGTCCGGAACGTGCCCGCCGTGTCGCCGGAAGCCGCGGCCATCATCCCGGAGTCGGTGTAGCCGAGGAACTCGAGCCGGTCGACGCCGAGCACGTCGGCGGCCGCCCTGGCTTCGGCGGTCCTGCGCTGCGACAGCTGTTCGCCCTCGGCGAGGAGACCCTCCGGCGCGTAGCCGAGTTCGCCGCGGGTGGCGAGCACGAGAACGACCCGGTGACCGTCCTCGTGTGCCTTGCGCAGCACGCCGCCACAGGTGGTGGTGTCGTCGTTGGGGTGTGCGTGAAAGGAGACCAGTGTGCCCATGCGGTCGAACCTACGCAGGCCGGGCGGGAAACAGGATCCCGCAAGTGAGCAGTAGGCGACGGCTCCTTCACCCCGGTTTCCCGGACGCGATCAGACGGGCGAGCGCCACCGCGCCGCGCAGCGAGGACAGGCCGCCCAGCGCGGCCGGTCCCACCGGCAGCGGAGTCTGACCCTGGCGGGCCAATTCGGCCAGCTGCCCGGAAACCCCTTCGACGATCTCGGGGATCCCGTCCGCGAAGCCACCGCCGATCACCGCGCGGACCGGGTGGACGAGCTCCTGCACACCGGTCACCGCGGCGGCCAGTGCCCGCGACGTCGCTTCGATGGCATCGAGGGCCCACGGCTTCTTGTCGCGCAACGCCTGCCGCAGTTCGTCGAAGGTGACGTCCTGTCCACACAGGACTGCCGCGCGGCGAAGAGTGGCGGGCCCGGAGGCGATCGCCTGGAGACAGCCCTGGCGGCCGCAGACGCACCGCGCGCCGCCCAGCTCGACGATCACATGCCCGATCTCGAACGAACCACGGCCCAGCCCGGGACACGGCGTGCCGCCGAGGACCAGGCCACCGCCGATACCGGTGCCCACGCCGATGTACAACAGATCTTCACAGCCCGACGCCTGTGCTTCGGCGAGGGCGCCGAGGTCGCCGTCGTCCGCCCAGCCGAGCGCCGCCCCGGGAAAGAGCGCGCGCAGCGACGCGTCCAGCTCGAGTCCAGTCCACTCTGGACGGTTGGGCCACGCGGTGATCCGGCCGTCCGGCCCGACCGTGCCGGGCATCGCCACGCCCACCGCATCGAGCGGTGTACCGAGTTCCGCCCGCAGTTCCGCCACCTGCTCGGCGAGCTGGGCGAGGTCCTGTGCGGCGCTGTGCCGGGGCGCCCAGCCGAAGGTGGTCTCGCCGGCGCACCCGGCATCGGTCTCGACGCGGAGGGCGACCTTGGTGCCCCCGATGTCGATGCCGAGGTAGGCCACGCGCGTCAGCGGACAGGTACGGCCGGGCAAAGCGCCAGCAGGTCCGCCGGACGTTGCAGCACCACGTCGGGTCCGGCGGCGAGCAGCTCGCCCACATCGTCCGGCGGCGCCCACAACGCGGCGGCCGAGGCGACACCGGCGCCCTGCGCGCTGGCCAGGTCGGTCGGCGCGTCGCCGATCATGATGGCCCGTTCGGGCGCGACGTCCAGCAGGCCCAGCGCGTGCCGCACGATGTCGGGGGCCGGCTTGGGCCTGGCGACCTCGTCCGAGCCGATCACGTGCGCGAAGAACGGGAGCAGGCCCAGCTTTTCGAGCAGCGAACGTGCCCTCGGCCCGCTCTTGCCGGTGGCGATGGCCAGCCGCAGCCCGCGGGCCCGCAGGGTCAGCAACAGCTCGGTGATCCCGTCGAAGACCTTCACCTGGTCGGCGAGGCGGTAGCTCTCGCGGACGAACGGCTCCTCCATCGCGGGCGGCAGGTCCATGATCCGCATGATGTCCGGGAAGTAGCGGCCGAGATGGCGCCGGTACTCCTCGAAGGGCGCGGGGCCGTCACCGACGACTTCGGCGTACGCGATGGCGAAGGCCTCGCTCATCACCGCGAAGCTGTCGACGACGACTCCGTCGAGGTCGAAGATGACCGCGTGCCTGACCACTGCCGAGGGATCGGCCTCGGCATCGGGCCGGTCGACGATCGGGAATGCCATGGAGCACCTCTCTACTGATACGCGGGCACCGCTCGCCTGGTCCGCGCCAGGCCGGCCGAGGCGTAGAAGTCTTCGATCAGGCGGACGATCGGGCGGGCCTCGGCGACGGCCTTGCCGCGGTTGCCCGGGTCCGCCAGCATCGCGGCGAGAGCGTCCAGCTGCCGGACGTACTCGACGCCGATCGGCTCGGCAGGCACCGGAAGCCGGGTGGTCGTGCCCTCCTGGGTCACCGTCAGCACGGACTCGGGCTCCCGGTTGGGACTGAAGCCGAAGGTGCACCTCAGCTCCGCGGTGCCGTCGCAGCCCTCGACGTGGAGCACGGACCAGTCCCGCGCCCCGTGCGACGCCCAGCTGGCCCGCATGGAGACCGAGATGCCGTCGTCGCGGACCAGGAAGCCGCGGGCCGTGTCCTCGACGTCGGCGGACTCGGCGCCGGGCTGATCCTGCCGCCACGCCGCACGCCACGTGTCGACGTTGACGAAGTCGGCCGACGTCACGCCGGCCACCTGCGTGAAGCGGGCCGGGCCGAGCAGGAAGGCGAGGGTGTCGAGCAGATGCCAGCCGAGGTCGAACAGCACTCCCCCGCCCGCCTTGTCGCGCTGGGTGAACCAGCCGCCCGCCCGCGGGACGCCGCGCGCCCGGATCCAGCCGAGGACGACGTGCCGGATGTCGCCGACGTCCGGGATGACCCGCCGCAACGCCTCGACGTCACCGCGGTACCGGATGGCGCTGCCTGCCAGCAGCATCCCGCCGCCGCGTTCGGCCGCCGCGAGGACGTCGGCCTCGGTCGAGGTCAGGCACACCGGCTTTTCGAGGAAGACGGAGATCCCGGTGGCGAGCAGCGCGCCCGCCACCTCGGTGTGCAGGTAGTTGGGCACCGCGACGACGGCGAGGTCGACGTCCCGCGCGGTGAGCGCGGCGACCGACGCGTGCGTGGTGATGCCCGTCGCCTTCGTGAATTCCTGCCGCGAAGCCGGATCCGCGTCCACGGCGGCCACCACGTCGAAGTCGGCGTGCTCGCGCAGCAGGGGCAGCCACAGCTCCCGCCCCGCCCAGCCGAGCCCGACCACCGCGACCCGGACGCTCATGATGTGGCCACGGCGTCGGCGATGATCTCGGCGGTCGCGTGCAGCTCCGGCTCCCCTGCGAGGAGCACCCGGTGGTGCAGCCAGACGCAGTCCTCGCTGATGGCGTCGGTGTGGGGGCAGCGTTCGGCGATCGCCTCCCGGCTCTCGTCGGGTGCGCCCATCTCCCAGAACGCGTCGGTGCGGTAGATCGCGCGGAACGCCGCGAACGCGGGCAGCCCGGCGCCGACGAGCGTGTCGACCAGCGCGTTGCGCTTTTCCTCGCTCAGCCCCGGAACGCGGAACATCGCCATGTAGTGCGAGTTGCGGTCGGCACGCACGTCACCGCCCTGCGGGACAACGCCGTCGATCTTCCCGAGCAGCCCGGAAAGCAGTGTCCAGCGCTTGTCGCGCAGCGCGACCTGCTCGTCGAGACGGCGCAGCTGCGCGCGCAGCACGGACGCGGAGAACTCGTTGAGGCGCATATTGGATCCGGCGATCCGGTGCAGGTACCGGAGGTCGTTCCGCGGCCTGCCACAGCTGTGCCGGAGGAACGCCAGCTCGTACTTTTCGCTCTCGCCCTCGGGGAAGATCACCGCGCCGCCCTCGCCCGCGGTCATCAGCTTGCCGTTCTGGAAGCTGAACGTGGCGATGCTGTCCAGTTCGCCGACGCGCTTGCCCTGCCAGCGCGCGCCATGCGCGTGCGCGGCGTCCTGCAGCAGCGGCACGCCCGTGTCGGCCGACAGCTTCGCCAGCGCGTCCATGTCCGCCATCAGCCCGGCCATGTGCACCGGCATGATCGCCTTGGTGCGCGGTGTGATCGCGGCCGCGGCCGCCTCCACGTCGATGTTGTAGGTGTCCGGGTGGACGTCGACCGGGACGGTGACCGCGCCGAGCCGCTGGACCGCCTGGGACGAGGAGATGAAGGTGAAGGCGGGCACGATGACCTCGGTACCCGGACCGACACCCATGACCTGCAGGGCGAGTTCCAGCGCGTGCGTCCCGTTCGTGACCGCCAGCGCGTGCGCCGCGCCGTGGTGGGCGGCGAACTCACGCTCGAAGGAGTTGACCTCGTCCCCGCCCATGCGCCACCACTGACCCTGCTCGAGCGCGCGGATCAGGCCGTCCCGCTCGGCGTCGTCGTACTGAGGCCACGCGGGGAATTCCGGTGCCTTTCGCGCGTTCATGTCTCTCCGAATCTCCGCTGGGATCGAATCGAGCTGCGTCGAATTCAAGGAATGGTCGAAGGGAATAGCGTGCTGACACGAGTCATCGCCACGATCTCGGAACAACGCGTATATCAGCGTCCATATCAGACTAGGACGCCGCCCGGTGCCTCACATCCCCCGGCTTGGTAGTCGGCGCCGGGTCAGCCCAGACCGAAGAAAGCACGGTAGGAGTCCAGCTGCCCGTCGAGCATGCTGATTCCGTAATGGACGTGATGACCGAGTCCCGCCGCTTCACGGAGAAGCCGGGTTTCGCGAGGTTTCATAATGATGTCGGCGACCACGCTGCCCCGAGGTACGAGGTCCGGCCGGAAGGGCAGGGGATCCCCGGGTTTCAGCCCGAGCGGGGTGGCGTTCACGACGATGTCGGCACCGTCGAGGCGCGGTTGCGCCGAAGTGCTGGTCCGGCCCGGCCAATGCGTGTCCAGGCGCGCGGCGAGCGCGTTCAGTTTCGCGGTGTCCGGATCGCACACCGAAAGCCGCTCGGCACCGGCCGTCAGCAGCGCGGCCGCGATGGCGCTTCCCGCGCCACCGGCGCCGACGAGCGCCACGTGCCTGGCTTTCGGGTCATGGCCGGCGCCGGTCAGTCCGGCCACGAAGCCGATGCCGTCGAAGTTCTCGGCGTACCAGCTGCCGTCGGCTTCCCGCCTGAGCGCGTTGGCGCTCCCGGCGACGTCGACCATCGCACTGCGCCGATCGGCGAGCCCGGCCGCGGCCGCCTTGTGCGGCACCGTCACGAAAATGCCGTCGACGTTGCCCATGCACCGCAGCCCGGCGACGACCCGTTCGAGGTGCTCCGGCTTGGCGTGCACCGGAACCAGTACCGCGTCGATGCCCAGTTCCGCGAAGAGCGGGTTCAGCATCGCGGGCGATTGGACCTGGGCGACCGGATCACCCAGCACGACGTACAGCCGGGTGGTGCCGCTGATGGTCACTCCTGGCGGGGTTCCGCTCATCACAAGCCTTTCCGCTGCGGCTGGTATGCCCTTAGTTACTAATCCGACCACAGTCACGGCCGAATGACTTCGTTGCAACGGTTACGTGCCGCGTTGGGGGGCGGCCTACTTTTGGCCGGCTTAGTAACCCCTCAGCATCCTCGCGACGGAGAACGCGAGTTCGACCGACTGCTCGGCGTTGAGCCGCGGATCGCAGGCGGTCCGGTAGCGCGCGGGCAGGTCGGCCTCCGAGATCGCCGGGGGGCCACCGAGACATTCCGTCACGTCCTCGCCGGTCACCTCGACGTGAATGCCGCCGGGATGGGTACCGAGCCTCCGGTGTACCGCGAAGAAGCCCGCGATCTCGTCGACCACCTGGCCGAAATGCCGGGTCTTGTACCCGTTTCTCGACGTCCTGGTGTTGCCGTGCATCGGGTCGCACTGCCAGATCACCTCGTGCCCGGAGGCCGCGACCTTCTCCACGATCGGCGGGAGCAGTTCGCGGACCCGGCCGTGGCCCATGCGGCTGACCAGCGTCAGCCGCCCCGGTGTGCGGTGCGGGTCGAGGCGCCGCACGTATTCGACGGCCTGTTCCGGTGTGACGTTCGGCCCGAGCTTCAGGCCGATCGGATTGGACAGGAGCTCCGCGAACGCGATGTGGGCGCCGTCGAGCTGGCGGGTGCGTTCCCCGATCCACAGGAAATGCGCCAGCCCGCTGGACAACCGGGGTTCCGGGCCGCCGTTGTCCGCCCACAGGACGGCCCGTTCGTAGTCGAGCAGGAGCATCTCGTGGCTGACGTAGATCTCGCTCGGGCGTGGTGCCCGGTCGCCGTCCGCGAGCAGCAGTTCGCCGGCCGCCGCAGCCCGGCGGGCCCCCGCGACGGGGACGAGATCCCGTTGCGCCACAAGAGGTTCGGACACGCCGTCGGCGCAGAGCTTGCGGACGAGGTCCATCGCGCCGGCGGCGTGGGCGTAGGCCATCAGCATCCGGTCCGGATCGGGCGTCCTGGCGGCGGCCGTGGGTTCCGGGGAGTTCACGATGTCACCCCGGTAGACCGGCAGGCCCAGCGCGTCGACCGGCTTCGACCGCGGCTTGGCGTACTGCCCGGCCATGCGGGCGATCTTGACCACCGGCAGGCCCGCCGCGCCGGCGAGCACGCCCGCCATCCGTTCCAGGATCCCCAGATTGGCCCGGAGGTGCGGTTCGGTGTTGTCGGCGAAGGTCTCCGCGCAGTCGCCGCCCTGCAACAGGAACGCCTCGCCGCGGGCCACCGACGCGAGCCGGTCCGCCAGCCGCGCCGTCTCGTCCGGCGCCACGATCGGCTCGGCGTTGTGTAGCTGCCCGATCACCGCGCCCGCCCGCTCGGCGTCCGGCCAGCGCGGCTGCTGCGCGGCGGGCCGGGCCAGCGCCGCGCTCAGCTTGCCGGCCAGCACCCGGTCGACCGCGCGGGTGTGGAGAGCGCCCGACTCGGCGGGCCGGTGCAGGAATCGCTTCATGCTGTCGCCGCATCGGTTGCCGCGACCGGGATCGCGGAGGTGCCGGCCAGGTTTTCCAGGCTCTCGCGGGGCATCCGATCGAGAACGCGCGTGACCACCTCCGCAGGCACATCGCTCACCAGCTCCGCGCCCTCGGGCCCGTCCAGGACGAAGCCGAGTCCGGTGATCGCCTTCTTGTCCCGGTGCATCTGGCGGACGAGGACGGCCGGGTCGACGTCGGCGGGCAGGGCGGCGGGCAGGCCGTAGTGCCGGACGACCGCCAGGTGTTCGTCCACTCTGGACTGGTCGATCCGGCCCAGCGCACCGGCCAGCCTGCCCGCGAAGACCGTGCCGATGGCGACCGCTTCGCCGTGACGCAGGGCGAAATCGGTCGCGATCTCCAGTGCGTGGCCCAGGGTGTGGCCGTAGTTGAGTATGTGCCGCAGTCCGGTGTCGCGCTCGTCCCGCTCCACGATGCTCGCCTTGAGGGTCACACTGGCGGCGATCTGCTCCGCCAGCGGCAGCCCGCGCAGATCCGGCGCGCCGATGAAGTGGCAGCGGGCGATCTCGCCGAGGCCGTTCAGCATTTCCCGGCGCGGCAAGGTCGACAGGTAGTCCGTGTCGCACAGCACCGCGCTGGGCTGCCAGTACGCGCCGGCCAGGTTCTTGCCGTCGGGCAGGTTCACCGCGGTCTTCCCGCCGACGCTGGCGTCCACCTGGGCGAGCAGGGACGTGGGCAGGTGCACCACGGCGACACCCCGGTGGTACAGCGCGGCCGCGAGCCCGGCCACGTCCGTGGTGGTGCCGCCGCCGCACGAAACGACGACGTCGGACCTGGTGAGCCCGAACCGCGCGAACTCACCGCACAGCGCCTCCACTGTGGACAGTCGCTTGTCCTGTTCGCCGTCCCTGGCGGGCAGCAGCAGGGTCTCGACCCCGGTGTCCGGCACCCATTCCGCCGGACGCGCCGACACGACGGCGGCCCGTTTGGCGCCGAGCCGCCGTACGACCTCGGCAAGCGACGCGCGTACCCCAGGGCCGACGAGCACGTCGTAGGAACGCTCGCCGAGGCGTACCGGAATCGTCGTTCTCACGGCGCCTTCTCCCTGAATTCCCTCACCCACTCTTCCGGCACGGTCAGATTCGGGAGGTCGGCGATCCTCGACGTCGGCTCGCTGCCGTAGTGCAGATATTCGCCACCGTAGAAGAAATAGAGGTACGGGATGTAGTGGTTCTTGTACGCGGTCCGGTAGAGGCTGACCAGCCTCGCGAATACGCCATCCTTGCCCGCCATGGTTTCCTTTCCTCTTCAGCCGAGCTCGCCGGACAGGATGCGGGACAGCAGCATCCGGTGCTCGTCGTCGTCCGTGATCGTGCGTACCTGCTCGCGGCCGTCCCGGACCGTCAGATACCGGCGCTGCCGCAGGAAGACCTGACCGTTCTCGAACGCCCTGCCGCACAGGATTTCCTGCGTGTCATGACGGTCCGGGTCGCCGACGAGCTCCCGGAAGTTGTCCTCCAGTTCCTTCCAGTCGCTCCACTGACGGGGTTCCGTCGTGAAGGTGTAGACGACGCCCCAGCGGGTGACCGCGCCCCGGCGTTGCAGCGCGTACCCGGATTCGTGTTCGACCAGCCGGAACTGGCTCCGGTACTGGGTGTGCACCGCGTCCGAGACCGGCAACGGTTCGAGGTAGACGGGACCCGGGTAGCCGACGTCCACGAGCCATTCGCCGCCGCCCAGCGTGACGCGGTTGAACATGTGCTCGATGTCGGTCCCGAAGGTCTCCCTGCCTTCGGTGGTGCTCCCCGCGATCGGCGTGACGTCGTAGCCCAGCTCGCGCAGGAGCCGGTGGAACAGCCGGTTCAGGTGATAGCAGGCGCCGCCCTTTCCCTCGGCGATGCTGGTTTCGAAGACAGCGTCCTCATCGAGATCGACGACGTCGACCGCGTCCCGGAGTCCATAAGCGACACTGCTGTACGGAATCGCCATGAGGTGACTCTTCTGCAGTTTCCGCAACGTCTCGATGTTCACGCCGGTTTCGCCGTCACAGCCGATCCGCCGGAGATAGGTACTCACGTCGAACACATTCCTCACCTTCCTTCAGCCGGGATCGGGGCCGTGGCCTGGTCGCCCTGGATCAGCTCGTGCAGATGCGCGGCGAGCATTTTCGGCGTCGGATGGTCGAAGACGACACTGGGCGAGATCTTCCGTTCGGTAATGGTGCGCAGCCGGTTACGGAGTTCGACCGCGGTGAGGGAATCGAAACCGATCTCGAACAAGCCCTGGTCCTCGTCGATCTGTTCCCCCGCGCTGTAGCCGAGAACCGACGCCACCTGAGCCCGCACGACGTCGAGCAGCACCTTCGCCTGTTCGTCCGGACCGAGCCCGGCCAGCCGGTCGCTCAGCTGTCCGCGCTCTTCACCGCCCGCGGTGTGTGCCTGCTGCCGCGCCGCCCGGACCAGTCCGCGCAACAGGTGCGGCACCTCGGTACCGCCGGATCGCAAGCCCCGCAGGTCGAGCTTGGCGGGCACCAGCTGCGCCTGCCCGGAGGCGCACGCGGCGTCGAAGAGTTCCATGCCCTCCGCGGGTTTCATGGCCACGAGCCCGCCACGCCGGTTCATCCGGGTCCTCGTGGCTTCGTCGGTCTGCGCCGCCATGCCGGTGGTCGTGTCCCACAGGCCCCATGCCAGCGACAAGCCCGGCAGGCCCGCCGCCCGGCGACTCGCCATCAGCCCGTCCAGGAACGCGTTCGCCGCCGCGTAGCTACCGCTGCCCGCGCCCATGAACACGGCCGAAACCGAGGAATAAACGATGAACGCGTCGAGGTCCATGCCGCGGGTCAGCTCGTCGAGATGCCGCACCGCGTCGACCTTGGGGGCGAACACCCCGGCCAGTTGCTCCGGCGTCACCGTCCCGATCACTCCGGCGTCCGAAACGCCCGCCGTGTGCACCACGCAGGTGAGGGGATGCTCCTCGGGCACGGCCGCCAGCAGGTCCTTCACCTGATCCCGGTCGGCCAGGTCGCAGGGCACCACCGAAACCACCGCGCCCAGGTCGGTGAGGTCGGCGACCAGATCCTTCGCACCCTCGGCGTCCAGCCCCCGCCTGCTGGTCAGCAGCAGCTGCCGCACGCCGTGCCGCTCGACCAGATGCCGGGCCACGAGACCGCCGAGCGATCCGGTGCCACCGGTGACCAGCACCGTCCCTTGTGGACCGAACGGGGCGGGCGATCCCGGCAGGCCGGCGCGGACGAGGCGGGGCACGGAGAAACTCCTTCCGCGCACCGCGACCTGCGGTTCGCCGCTGGCCAGCACCGGCCCCAGGACCGGTTCCACCTCGGTGTCGGTGTCCAGCAGGATGATCCGGTCCGGGTTCTCCGCCTGCGCGGCCCGGACCAGGCCCCACACCGCCGACGCGGCCGGATCGGTCACCACACCGTCCCCGGCGGGCACCGCGCCCCTGGTCACGATCGCGAGCCGCGACTCCTCGAACCCGGCGCCGTCCAGCCAGCACTGGACGACCTCCAGCACCCGGACGCTCAACTCCAGCACCGCGTCCGGGCCGCCGGAGCCGACGGCTTCCATGACGGCCACCGCCGGAGCGGCCGCCGCGCCGGAGAGGACGTCGTCGGCCAGCGTCGCCACCTGCTCGGCGGTGTCCACCGCCACCCAAGACGGCACCGATGCGTCCACAGAGGACAGTGGAGTCCAATCCACCCGGAACAACGCATCGGCGCCCGCCGCGGTCGCCAGCTGCTCGTCGGACACCGGCCTGCCGACCAGCGCGTCCAGCGTCACGACCAGGCCACCGGCCTCGTCCACGGCTTCGAGCGACATCGCGTCACCCTCGTTGGCGACCCGCACACGCAACACCGAGGCACCGGCCGCGTGCAGGCGCAGCCCGTTCCACGCGAACGGCAGCCGCACCTCGTTCCCGTAGGTTCCGGCGTCCCCCGCCGCGGCGCTCACCATCGTCGAGTGCAGGGCCGCGTCCAGCAGCGCGGGGTGAATGCCGAACCTGGCCGCTTCCGCGCGGTGTTCCTCGGGCAGGGCGATCTCCGCGAAGGTCTCGGCGCTGTCGCCACTACCCCGCCGCCACACCGCCCGCACGGCCTGGAACGTCGGCCCGTACCCATAACCCACGTCCGCGAGCACGCCGTAGGCACCGCTGATGTCGACGGGCCGGGCGTCGGGCGGCGGCCAGGCGGCGAAGTCGAACCCGCCGCGCTTCGGCCTGCCCGCGGACGTCAGCACGCCGGTCGCGTGCCGCGTCCACGTGCCCGCACCACCTTCCCCGGCAACGTCTTCGCGCAGGGAGTACACGTCCACCGTGCGCGAGCCGTCCTCGCCGGGGCCGCTCAGCGCGACCTGCACGCGGACCCCGCCGCGCCGGGGCACCACGAGCGGCGCCTCGATGACCAGCTCGTCGAGCACCGAACACCCGGCTTCGTCCCCGGCCCGCACGGCCAGCTCGACCAGTCCGGTGCCGGGGACGATCACGACGTCCCGGACCGCGTGGTCGGCCAGCCAGGGGTGGGACCGCAACGACAACCGCGAGGTGAACACGAGACCGTCGGACTGCGGGAGCTGCACGACCGCGCCGAGCAGCGGGTGGTCGGCCCCGGCCAGGCCCAGCGAGGCTGCGTCGGTGGCGGACTCGGCCGCACGGAGCCAGTAGTGCTGATGGTCGAAGGCGTAAGTCGGCAAGTCGACCCGCGCGGGCGGCAGCATCGTGGCCCAGTCCACCGCGACACCGCGGACGAACAGTTCGGCCAGGGAGGTGAGCAACCGGGGCAGGCCGCCGTCGTCGCGCCGCACCGACCCGGCGACCACCGCGCCGGTGTCGTCGATGAGCTCGGTGATCGGCTGCACCAGCACCGGATGGGCACTGACCTCCACGAACACGCCATGCCCCTGCCCGAGCAACTCGGTGACGGCCGGGCCGAACCGCACCTGTTCACGCAGGTTCCGGTACCAGTACCGGCCGTCCACGACCCCAGCGTCCTCGACCCAGGCGCCGGTCATCGTGGAGTAGAACGGCACCAGCGGAGCCCGGGCGTCGATCCCGGCCAGCGTCTCGGCGAGGGTGTCGTCGATGTCTTCGACGTGGCGGGTGTGCGAGGCATAGTCCACCGCGACCCGACGGACGCGGATCCCTTGGCCGAACAGGGTTTCCAGCACTTCGTCGAGTGCCTCGGCGTCCCCGGCGATCACCACCGACGTGGGGCTGTTGACCGCCGCCACCTCGACTCGGCCCGCCCACGGCTCCAGCCTCGCGACCGCGTCTTCCTCGCTCAACGCCACCGAGGCCATCCCACCGCGGCCGGAAAGCTTCGCCGCGATCGCCTGGCTGCGCAGCGCGACCACCTTCGCGGCGTCCTCAAGGGACAGTGCCCCCGACACACACGCCGCCGCGATCTCCCCCTGCGAATGGCCGAGCACCGCGTCGGGAACCACACCGACGGAGGACCACACCGCCGCGAGACCCACCATCATCGCGAAACTCGCGGGCTGCAGCACGTCGACGCGGTCCAGCAGATCGACGTCGCCGCGCAGAACGTCCACAAGGGACCAATCGACCCACCGATCCAGCGCGGCCGCGCATTCGGTGATCCGCTCGGCGAAAACCGGTGAGGAGTCCAGGAGTTCGCGGCCCATCCCGGCCCACTGCGTTCCCTGGCCGGGGAACACCCACACCAGCTTCCCCGGCGCGCCGGACGCGGGCACCCTGCCGGTCACCAGGCCGGGCGCGTCCTCGCCGCGTGCCAACGCCTCCAGGCCGACCCGGGACTCCTCGGCCGAGCCCGCCACCACGACCGCGCGCTCACCGAACAAAGCCCTACCGGACACCAACGCACCGGCGACGTCCGGAAGCGGCTCGTCCCCGATGAACTCGGACAGCCGACGGGCTTGCCCAGCAAGGGAACCGGCGCTGCGTGCCGACACCACCAACGGAACGACGGAGCCGACCGGCTTCTCGCCGGAGGACGGCCGTGCCTCGAGCGGCGCCTCTTCGATGATCAGGTGCGCATTCGTCCCGCTGATCCCGAAGGAAGACACCCCGGCCCGGCGCGGACGCCCTTCGCCCGGCCACTCCCGCGCCTCGGTCAGCAGCTCGACCGCACCGGCGGACCAGTCCACCTGCGTGGTGGGCTGATCCACGTGCAACGTCGGCGGCAGGACGCCGTACCGCAGCGCCTGCACCATCTTGATCACGCTCGCGACGCCCGCTGCCGACTGCGCGTGCCCGATGTTCGACTTCAACGACCCCAGCCACAACGGCTTTTCCGGGTCCCGGTCCTTCCCGTACGTGGCGAGCAACGCCTGCGCCTCGATCGGATCGCCCAAGGCCGTCCCGGTGCCGTGCCCTTCCACGACGTCCACATCGGACGGTTCGAGTCCGGCGCCGGACAGCGCCCGGCGGATGACCCGCTGCTGCGACGGGCCGTTCGGCGCGGTCAGCCCGTTGGACGCGCCGTCCTGGTTGACCGCACTCCCCCGGAGCACCGCGAGGATCCGGTGCCCGCGCTCGCGCGCCACCGACAGCCGCTCCAGTACGACGATCCCGACGCCCTCGGCCCAGCCCGTGCCGTCCGCGCCCTCCGCGTAGGCCTTGCACCGCCCGTCCCCGGCCAGCCCGCGCTGCCGCGAGAACTCGACGAAGGTGCCGGGCGTCCCCATGACCGTCACCCCACCGGCCAGCGCCATCGAGCACTCGCCTTCCCGGAGCGCTTGGCCTGCCAGGTGCATCGCCACCAGCGACGACGAACACGCCGTGTCGATCGTGACCGCCGGGCCCTCGAAACCGAACACATAGGACACCCGGCCCGACGCCACACTCGACGCCGCCGCCGTGCTCGCGTAACCCTCCACTTCGGACGCGTCCGCGCCCATTCCGTAGCCCTGGTTGGACACCCCGGCGAACACGCCGACATCGGCGCCCTTCAAGGCCACCGGGTCGAGACCGGCGCCTTCGAGGGCCTCCCACGACGTCTCCAGGAGCAACCGCTGCTGCGGGTCCATGGCGAGCGCCTCACGCGGTGAGATCCCAAAGAACGCCGCGTCGAACTGGCCCGCATTTTCGAGGAAACCGCCCTGGCTGGTGTAGGTCGTCCCGGAGTTGTCGGGGTCCTCGTCGAACAGGTTGTCCAGGTCCCAGCCCCGGTCCTCGGGGAAGGGAGACAGCCCTTCGCGACCCTCGCGCACCAAGCGCCACAAGCCCTCGGGGTCCGTGACGCCACCCGGCAAGCGGCACGCCATGCCCACGATGGCGATCGGCTCGCCGGGCGCCGCGGCGGCCGCGACCGGCGTAGCAGTGCCCGCGACCGTGTCGCCCAGTTCGTCGCGCAGATGGCGGGCGAGCGCGATCGGCGTCGGATAGTCGAAGACCAGCGTGGCGGGCAGCTTCAGCCCGGTCGCCTCGCGCAGCCGGTTCCGCAGCTCCACCGAGGTCAGGGAATCGAACCCGGCGTCCTTGAACGCCGCGTCCGCGCGCACGGCTTCCGCGCCGGTGTGGCCGAGCACCTGCGCGACCTGACCGCGCACCACGTCGAGCAGCAATGCCTCCTGCTCCGCCGCGGCGAGCCCGGCCAACCGCCCGGCGAGTCCCCTGTCCATTGTGGACGCGGGACGCGCCTGACGTCGTCCGGCGCGGACCAGGCCGCGCAGCAGGTGCGGCACCACCCCGTCGGAGCGAGTCTTCCGCAGATCCAGTTTGACCGGCACGAGAAGGGCGTGATCGGCGCTCACCGCGGCGTCGAAGAGTTCCATGCCCTCCGCGGGCGAAATGGCGAGAACGCCACCCCGGCTCGCCCGCGCCTGATCGGCGTCGCCGAGGTGCGCGGTCATGCCGTCGGTCTGCTCCCACAGGCCCCAGGCCAGCGACACGCCCGGCAGTCCGGCGGCGCGACGGTTCGCCATCGCGGCGTCCAGATAGGCGTTGGCGGCGGCGTAGTTGCCCTGCCCGGCGGAGCCGAAAACGCCCGAGGCGGACGAGAACACGACGAACGCGTCGAGGTCCATGTCGCGAGTCAGCTCGTCCAGGTGCCGCACCGCGTCGACCTTCGGCGCGAACACCCTGGCCAGCCGCTCTCGCGTCAACGACTCCAGCACGCCGTCGTCCAGCACCCCGGCCGTGTGCACCACCCCGGCCGGGCAATGCTCGGCCAGCAGCGCCGCCACCTGATCCCGGTCGGCCATGTCACCGGCCACAATGGACACTTCCGCGTCCTGCCGGTCGAGTTCGGCGGTCAGCTCGGCCATGCCCTCGGCGTCCGGGCCCCGCCTGCTGACCAGCACCAGCCGCCGCACCCCGTGCCGGGCCACCAGATGCCGGGCCACGAGCGCACCCAGCGATCCCGCGCCCGAGACCAGCACCGTCCCTTGTGGACCGAACACGGCGGTCTGGTCCGCGGCTTCGGCACGGGCGAGCCGAGGAGCCGACAGCGCGGTGCCCCGGACCGCTACCTGCGGCTCACCGCAGGCCAGCACCGCGCCGAGCACCGGCTCCACTCCCGTGTCGGCGTCCAGATCGAGGAGGACGATCCGATCCGGGTTCTCCGCCTGAGCGGCCCGGACCAGGCCCCACACCGCCGACGCGGCCGGGTCCAACACCACGCCGTCCCCGGCGGGCACCGCGCCCCGGGTCACGACCACCAGCCGCGAGTTCTCCAGTCCGGCGCCCGCGACCCAGGCCTGAACGATCTCCAGCGCCCGCGCGGTCACGTCCAGTGCGGCGTCACCGCCGCCGACGGCCGAATACAGCACCGCCGCGGGAGCGCCGTCGGCCAAGGCCGCGACGTCTTCCGGGGTGGCGACCGCCAGCCAGGACGGCTCGGGGGTGGCTTCGACCGGAGGCAGCTCTGTCCACTCCAGACGGAACAGCGAGTCGCGGTGCGCCGCCGCGGCGGCGCCCAGCTGCTCGGTGGAGACCGGCCGGGACACCAGCGAGTCCGCCGTCACCACGAGACCGCCCGCCTCGTCCGCGGCCTCGACCGACAACGCGTCCGGGCCGGCGGGCGCGAGCCGGACCCGCAGCGCCGACGCGCCGGCGGCGTGCAGGACCAGGCCGTTCCAGGCGAACGGCAGCACCGGCCGTCCAGGTTCGGAATCCGGTGCGGCGCCGAGCATCCCCGCGTGCAGGGCGGCGTCCAGCAGCCCGGGATGGATGCCGAACCTGGCCGCGTCCGCGCGTTCGTCCTCGGGCAGGGCGACTTCGGCGAACACCTCGTCGCCGCGCCGCCACACCGACCGCAGTCCTTGGAACGTCGGCCCGTACGCATAACCGCGCTCGACGAGGTCGGTGTAGAAGTCCCCGGCCTCGATCCGCTGCGCGCCCGGCGGCGGCCAAGCGGTGAAGTCGAAGCCGGTGCGGCCGCTCGGTGTCGCCGCCAGGGATCCGGTGGCGTGCCGCGTCCACACCTCCGTACCGGCGTCCTCGCGCAGCGAGTACACCTCGAACGTGCGCGAGCCGGTCTCGCCCGGTGCCCCCACCACGACCTGGATCCGGACGCCGCCGTGCTCGGGGACGACCAGCGGCGCCTCGATCACCAGCTCTTCGAGGACCGGGCAGCCCGCCTCGTCACCGGCCCGGACCGCCAGCTCGACGAGCCCGGTGCCCGCGACGAGCACCACCCCACCGATGACGTGATCGGCCAGCCAAGGATGCGACCGCAGCGACAGGCGCGAGGTGAACACCAGCCCGTCCGACTGCGGCAGCCGCACCACCGCGCCCAGCAGCGGATGATCGGCCGCGACCTGCCCGAGCGACGCCGCGTCCATCGCCTGCACGGCGGGCTGCAGCCAGTAGTTCCGCTGGTCGAAGGCGTACTTCGGCAGATCGGCCCGTCCGGTCGCGGGCGGCAGCATCGTGGACCAGTCCACCGGCACGCCGCGGACGAACAACTCGGCCACCGCGGCGAGCAGGGCCTGTTCCTCCGGGCGGTCGTCGCGCAACGCCGCGACGCAGGCCGCCTCGTCGGCCGTCTCCTCCACGAGGGCGGTCAACGCCGCGCCCGGGCCCAGCTCGACGAACAGCGCGCCGCCGTACTCCACCGCGGCCGCGATCCCCTCGGCGAACCGCACCGGCCGCCGCACGTGCTCGGCCCAGTACCGGGGATCGGCGAGTTCACCGGGTTCGGCGAGCCGTCCGGTCACGTTGGAGACCACGGGAATCTCCGGTTCCCGCCATGTCACGCCGGCCAGCTCGGCGGCGAACTCCGCCAGCATCGGCTCCATCCGCGCGGAATGGAACGCGTGCGAAACCATGAGCTGCTTCGTCTTGTGCCCGCGCTCCCGCATCCGGCCGGCAGCCGCGAGGACCGCGTCCTCGTCACCGGAGAGCACCACGGCCGCGGGACCGTTGACGGCCGCGAGTTCGACACCCTCGCCCAGCAGCTCCGCGACCTCGTCCTCCGTGGCGGCGACAGCGGCCATCGCCCCGCCCGGGGCCAGCGCCTGCATCAGCCTGCCCCGCGCCGCGACGATCTTCGCCGCATCGGGCAGGGAGAACACGCCCGCGGCATACGCGGCCGCGATCTCTCCGATCGAGTGCCCGATCACGACGTCCGGCCGCACACCCCAGGATTCCGCCAGCCGGAACAACGCGCTCTCCACCGCGAACAACCCGGCCTGCGTGAACACCGTCTGGTTCAGCAGCCCGGTGCTCTCGGGCACCTTGCCCAGCACCACATCCCGCACCGGATGGTCGGTCCACCCCGCCAGGCAGGCGTCCAGGTGCTCGCAAGCCTCTTCGAACGCCGACGCGAAAACCGGGTACCGGTCATACAGCTCGCGGCCCATCCCGAGACGCTGCGAACCCTGGCCGGGGAACACCCACACGACCTTGCCCGGCTTACCCGGACCGGTCACCACACCGGGTGCGTTTTCCCCGCGTGCCAACGCCTTCAGCCCGGCCAGTGCTTCCTCGTCCGAACCCGCCAGCACGACCGCGCGGTCGTTCAGCAAAGCCCGGCCGGACACCAGCGCACCGGCCACCCGTCCCAGTGACGTGCCGCCGGACTCGAGGAACTCCGCGAGGCGTCCGGCCTGTGCTGCCAGGGAAGCGGTGCTGGCCGCCGACACGACCAAGGGCACCAGACCCGCGGGCGCCGTTTCCTCCGCGACGGGTTCCTCCGGGGGCGCCTCCTCCAGGATCAGGTGCGCGTTCGTCCCGCTGATCCCGAACGCGGACACCCCGGCGCGACGCGGACGGTCGTCGCCCGGCCAGTCCCTGCCCTCGGTCAGCAACTCGACCGCCCCAGCCGACCAGTCCACCTCGGGGGTCGGCTCGGCCACGTGCAGGGTGGGCGGCATGGCGCGGTTCCGCAGCGCCTGCACCATCTTGATCACCCCGGCCACCCCGGCGGCTGCCTGGGCGTGGCCGATGTTCGACTTCACCGAACCGAGCCACAACGGCCGCTCCGGCTCGCGCGCCTGGCCATAGGTCGCGAGCAGTGCCTGTGCCTCGATCGGGTCACCCAGCGCGGTTCCGGTCCCGTGTGCCTCGACTATGTCCACATCGGACGGAACAAGCCCGGCGCCGGACAGTGCCTTGCGGATCACGCGTTGCTGTGACGGCCCGTTCGGCGCGGTCAGGCCGTTGGACGCACCGTCCTGGTTCACCGCGCTGCCGCGCAGCACCGCCAGGATCCGGTGCCCGCGCTCCTGCGCCACCGAGAGCCGTTCGAGGACGATCACCCCGGCGCCCTCGGCCCAGCCGGTGCCGTCCGCCGTCGAGGAGAAGGCCTTGGACCTGCCGTCGGCAGCCAGTACGCGCTGCCGGGAGAAGGCCACGAAGGTGCCGGGCGTCGGCATCACCGTCGCGCCACCGGCGAGTGCCATCGAGCACTCGCCCGCCCGCAACGCCTGTGCGGCAAGGTGAATGGCCACCAGCGACGACGAACACGCGGTGTCGACGGTGACCGCCGGTCCTTCGAGACCGAACACATAGGACACCCGGCCCGACGCCACACTCGACGCCCCGCCGATGCCCGCGAAGGCTTCCAGGTCCGGCGTGATCGCCCCGGCCCCGTAGCCTTGGGTGAACACCCCGGAGAACACTCCGACGTCGTTGCCCTTCAGCGAAAGCGGGTCGACACCGGCGTCCTCCAGCGCCTCCCACGACGTCTCCAGCAACACCCGCTGCTGCGGGTCCATGACGAGTGCCTCACGCGGCGAAATCCCGAACAGACCCGCGTCGAACAACCCGGCCCCACTCAGGAAACCGCCCTGACTGGTGTAGGAGGTCCCCGGGTTGTCGGGGTCCGGGTCGAACAGGCCGTCCAGCTCCCAGCCCCGATCGTCGGGGAAGTCCGAAAGGGCGTCGACTCCGCCGGCCACGAGCCGCCACAGGTCTTCGGGCGAGGACACACCGCCAGGGAACCGGCACGCCATCCCCACGATGGCCAGCGGTTCGTCGGCGTGCCGCGCGCCCTGTTTCCGCAGGCTGTGCAGTTCGGCCGTGACACGCTTGAGGTACTTGAGGAGTTTTTCGTCCGTGGCCATTTCTTCGGTCCTCACAAGGGTTTGCTGGAACGTGGTCGCGACGGGGTCAGGTGAGGCCCAACTCCTCGTCGATGAAGTCGAGGACTTCGTCGGCGGAAGCGGACTCGAGCTGATCCGCCACCGTCGCGACGTCCGCCTGTTCGAGAACTCCGTTGCATCTGGCCACCAGGCCCTGAAGGCGAAGCGTGATACTGGTTTTCATGGCCTCGTCGAGCCGAAGCCCGCTGATCAGCGACTCGACGTCTTCGATCTTCGCCTGCACAAGGGAAAGCGCGTCGTCGCTGACGCCGAGTTCGGCGCGCAGGTGCCGGGCTAGGACGAGCGGGGTGGGATAGTCGAAGGCCAGCGTCGCGGGCAGCTTCAACCCCGTCCCCTCGCGGAGCCGGTTGCGCAGCTCCACCGAGGTGAGGGAGTCGAACCCGGCGTCCTTGAACGCCGTGTCCGCACCGACCGCGTCCGGCCCGGAATGCCCGAGCACCGCCGCGACCTGACCACGCACCAGCTCGACGAGCAGCGCCTCCTGCTCGGCCGCCGCGAGCCCGGCCAGCCGGTGCAGCAGCTCGTTGTCCACTGTGGACGCGGCCTGCGCCTGCCGCCTTCCCGCCCGGACCAGGCCGCGCAGCAGGTGCGGCACCGCACCGCCCGCCCGCACCTCCCGCAGGTCCAGCTTGACCGGCACCAGCAACGCGTGCTCCGCGCTCACCGCGGCGTCGAACAGTGCCATGCCCTCCTCGGCCGAGATCGGCTGCACCCCACCACGGCTCATCCGTGCCTGATCGGCCCCGCCGAGATGAGCGGTCATGCCGGTCGCCTGCTCCCACAGGCCCCACGCCAGCGACAACCCGGGCAGGCCCGCCGCCCGGCGATTCGCCATCGCCGCGTCGAGGAACGCGTTCGCCGCCGCGTAGTTGCCCTGCCCCGGCGAACCGAACACCCCGGATCCCGAGGAGAACACGATGAACGCGTCGAGATCCCGGTCGCGGGTCAGCTCGTCCAGATGCCGCACCGCGTCGACCTTCGGCGCGAACACCCTGGCCAGCCGCTCTCGCGTCAACGTCCCGATCACGCCGTCGTCCAGCACTCCCGCCGTGTGCACCACACCGGCCGGGCGATGCTCGGCCAGCAGGGCGGCGACCTGGTCCCGATCGGCCAGGTCACAGGCCACAATGGACACTTCCGCGCCCTGCCCGGTGAGGTCGGCGGCCAGGTCCTTCGCGCCCTCGGCGTCCATGCCCCGCCTGCTGGCGACCACCAGACGACGCACACCGTGGCGGGTGACCAGATGCCGCGCCACCAAGCCACCCAGTACGCCGGCACCGGAGACAAGGACCGTCCCTTCCGGACCGAACACGACCGGCGAATCCGGTGTCTCGCCGACGCGGGCGAGGCGCGGGACGAGGAAGGACGTTCCGCGCGCAGCGATCTGCGGCTCTCCGGTGGCGAGCACCGCCCCGAGAAGTGGTTCCGCTTCGGTGCCGGGTTCGAGGTCCAGCAGGGTGATCCGGTCCGGGTTCTCCGCCTGTGCGGAACGGACCAGGCCCCACACCGCCGCCGCGGCCGCGTCGGTCTCCGCGCCGCCCCCGGCGGGCACCGCGCCGCGTGTCACCACCACCAGCCGCGACTCCTCCAGCCCCGGCCCGGCCAGCCAGGCCTGGAGCACGTCCAGCACCCGGGAGGTCAAGGCCAGCGTGTCGCCGGTACCGGCTGCCTCCAGCACCGCGGTCGTGTCGCCGGTCAGGGCCGCCACGTCGGCGGCGGTGGTCACCGCCACCCACGACGGCGACATTTTCCCTTGTGACAAAGGAAGTTCGGTCCAGTCCACCCGGAACAACGAGTCGCGGTTCTCGGTGGTGCCGAGCAACTCGGCGGACACCGCACGGAACGCCACCGAGTCCGCGGATACCACCAAGTGCCCGGTGCCGTCCGCCGCTTCCAGGGACACTGCGCCGGATCCGCCGGGCACCAGTCGCGCTCGCAGCGACGACGCACCCGCCGCGTGCAGCACCAGCCCGCGCCACTCCACGGGCTGCCGCTGCCCTTCTTCGTTCAGCAAAGCCGGATGCAACGCCGCGTCCAGCAAGGCCGGGTGGAGACCGAACCCGGCGGCGTCCTCCCGCTGCTCGTCGGGCAGCGCGATCTCGGCGAAGGTTTCCTCACCGCGCCGCCACACCGCCCGCACGCCCTGGAACACCGGCCCATAGCCGAAACCGCGCGCGGCCAGTTCGTCGTAGACGTCCTCGGCGCCGGCCTGCTGCGCGCCCGGCGGCGGCCAAGCCGTGAAATCGAATCCGGCGGCCACACTCGACGTCGCCGACAGCACGCCCGTCGCATGGCGGGTCCACGCGTCCGTGTCGTCGTCGTGCTGGGAGTACACCTCCACTGTGCGCGAATCGTTCTCGCCCGGTCCGCCCACCGTGACCTGCACCCGGACCCCGCCGCGCTCCGGCAGCACCAACGGCGTCTCGATCACGAGTTCGTCCAGCACCGGACAGCCGGCCTCGTCCCCGGCTCGCACGGCCAGCTCGGCCAACCCGCTGCCGGGAACGACGATCACGTCGTCGAGCGTGTGCTCGGCCAGCCACGGATGCGACGTCGACGACAACCGCGAGGTGAAGACGAAGCTGTCCGACTGCGGCAGCCGCACCACCGCGCCCAGCAATGGATGATCGGCCGCCACCTGCCCCAGCGACGCCGCGTCGCTCGCCGACTCAGCAGCCCGCAACCAGTAGTGCTGGTGGTCGAAGGCATACGTCGGCAGATCCACTCGCCCGGACACCGGCGGCAGCAAGGCACTCCAGTCCACCGGGACACCGCGGACGAACAGCTCCGCCATCGACATCAGGAGCCGCCGCTGACCGCCGTCGTCACGCCGCAACGACCCGGTCGCCAGCACGTCGGCATCGGCGTCGTCGGCGATTTCGCTGATCGACTGGACGAGCACGGGATGCGCGCTCACCTCGACGAACACCCGGTGCCCCGAGCCGATCAGATCCGCCACCGCGGGGCCGAAACCCACCTGGTTGCGCAGGTTCCGGTACCAGTAGCCGCCGTCCACGACTCCGGCTTCGCGGATCCAGTCGCCGGTCAGGGTGGAGTAGAACGGCATGGACGGAGCCTGCGCGCCGATCCCGGCCAGTGCTTCGGCGAGGGGTTCCTCGATGTCCTCCACGTGCCGGGTGTGCGAGGCGTAGTCGACCGCGACCCGCCGCACGCGAATGTCCTGAGTGGACAAACCGGCCAGCGCCTCGTCGAGCGCCTGGGCATCCCCGGCGATCACCACCGACGAAGGACTGTTGACCGCCGCCACCTCCACGCGGTCCTCCCACGGCGCCAACCGCGCGACCGCGTCCTCCTCACTCAACGCCACCGAGGCCATGCCACCGCGTCCGGACAGCTTCGCCGCGATCGCCTGGCTACGTAACGCGACCACCTTCGCCGCATCCTCAAGGGACAGTGCGCCCGACACACACGCCGCCGCGATCTCACCCTGCGAATGACCCACCACCGCGTCCGGCACGACACCTGCCGACGACCACACCGCCGCGAGCCCCACCATGACCGCGAAACTCGCGGGCTGCACCACATCGACCCGGTCCAGGTCTGCCTCACCGCGCAGAACGTCCACAAGGGACCAGTCAACCCACGGATCCAATGCGGCGGCGCACTCCGCGATCCGCTCCGCGAACACCGGTGACGAGTCCAGCAACTCCCGGCCCATTCCGGCCCACTGCGAACCCTGACCGGGGAACACCCACACGACCTTGCCCGGAACCCCCGAAACAGCCACTCGGCCGGTAACGACGTCGGGCGCGCTTTCACCACGCGCCAACGCCGCCAAGCCGACCCGGGCTTCCTCGGGCGAGTCCGCCACCACGACCGCGCGCTCACCGAACAAGGCCCGGCACGACACCAGCGCACCGGCGACGTCCACCAGCGCCGCTCCCCCCGTGTCCACATAGGACGCCAGGCGACCGGCCTGCCCGGAAAGAGAGCCGGTGCTCCGCGCCGACACCACCAACGGCACCACCCCGGCAGGCGGTACCTCGGCCGGGACCGGCGCCTCCGCCGCGGGCGCTTCCTCCAGGATGAGGTGCGCGTTCGTCCCGCTGATCCCGAACGAGGACACCCCGGCCCGGCGCGGACGGCCTTCACCCGGCCACTCCCGCGCCTCGGTCAGCAGCTCCACAGCACCCGCGGACCAGTCCACCTCGGTGGTCGGTTTGTCGACATGCAGCGTCGGGGGCAGCACACCGTGCCGCAGCGCCTGCACCATCTTGATCACACTGGCCACGCCCGCGGCCGCCTGCGTGTGCCCGATGTTCGACTTCACCGAACCCAGCCACAACGGCTTCTCCGGGTCCCGGTCCTTCCCATACGTGGCAAGCAAAGCCTGCGCCTCGATCGGATCGCCCAGCGTCGTGCCCGTGCCGTGCCCCTCCACAACGTCCACATCGGACGGTGCAAGCCCGGCGTCGGCCAGTGCCGCGCGAATCACACGTTGCTGCGACGGGCCGTTCGGCGCGGTCAGCCCGTTCGACGCGCCGTCCT
The DNA here is from genome assembly GCF_042739895.1 of Amycolatopsis sp. NPDC059021. NCBI lineage: Bacteria > Bacillati > Actinomycetota > Actinomycetes > Pseudonocardiales > Pseudonocardiaceae > Amycolatopsis > Amycolatopsis sp. NPDC059021. The sequence continues at coordinate 56,747 of NZ_JBHYIQ010000030.1, read as the reverse complement.
GATTCACCGCGATGCCGCGCACCACGGCCAGCACCTGGTGCCCGCGCTCCCGCGCGACCGACAGCCGCTCCAGCACGAGCACGCCGACGCCCTCGGCGAGCCCCATCCCGTCCGCGCTGTCCGCGAACGCCTTGCAGCGGCCGTCGGTGGCGAGCCCTCGCTGCCGCGAGAACGACACGAAGGAACCGGGCTGCGCCATCACCATCGCGCCTCCCGCGAGCGCCATCGAGCAGTCACCGCGCCGCAGCGCCTGCGCGGCCAGATGCATCGCCACCAGCGAGGACGAACACCCCGTGTCCATGGTGACCGCCGGGCCCTCGAAGCCGAGCACGTACGACACCCGGCCGGACGCGATGCACGGCGCCGCGCCGGTGCCGACGAAGCCCTCCAGCTCGGGCGCGATCGCTCCGCCGCCCGGCCCGTAGCCCATGCTCGCCACGCCGGTGAACACGCCGACATCGCTGCCCTTCAACGAAAGCGGGTCGATGCCCGCCCGCTCCACGGCCTCCCAGGACGTCTCCAGCAACAGCCGCTGCTGCGGGTCCATGGCGACGGCCTCGCGCGGCGAAATCCCGAAGAACCCCGCGTCGAAAAGCCCCGCCTCGTGCAGGAAGCCGCCCTCGCTCGCATACGACGTGCCGGGGCGGTCCGGGTCCGGATCGAAGAGCCCGTCCAGATCCCAGCCCCGGTCGCCGGGGAACCCGGAGACGGCGTCGGTGCCGTCCGCCACCAGCCGCCACAGGTCTTCGGGCGAGGACACGCCTCCCGGGTACCGGCACGCCATCGCGACGATGGCGATCGGCTCCCGCGCCTGGTCCTCGGCTTCGCGCAGCCGCTGGCGGGCGTCGCGGGCGTCGGCGATGGCCCTCTTGAGGTAGTCGCGGAGTTGTCCCTCGTCAGCCATTGAACTCAGCTCCCCGGAGTTTCACGTGTGCGGTTTCAGTCGAGTCCGTCGACGAGCGCGAACAGCTCCTCGTCGCTGGCGGTGTCGAGGTCCTCGGTGACGGTGGCCGCGCCCTCGGCCGCCTTCAGCAGTTCCCGCAGGCGCGTGGCGATCCGGTCGCAGTCGCCGCCGGAAGCCGCGATGGCGGTCTCCAGACCGGCGAGACCGGCGAGCACCGAATCGGCGGGGGACGCCTCGTCGACGGCGAGTTCGGTTCGCAGATGACGGGCGAGGGCCTGGGGATTCGGATGGTCGAAGACGAGCGTCGCGGGCAGTTTCAGGCCGGTCGCCGCCCGCAGCCGGTTGCGCAGCTCCACCGAGGTCAGCGAGTCGAAACCGGCGTCCTTGAACGCCGCGTCCGCCCGGACACCGCCGGCGTCGGCATGCCCGAGCACGACCGCGACCTGACCGCGGACCAGCTCGAGCAGCAGCGCTTCCTGTTCAGCGGCGGCGAGTCCGGCCAGCCGGCGGGCCAGACCGCCGTCCTCACCGGACGCCGCCCGCGCCGCCTGCCTGCCCGCCCGGACCAGGCCGCGCAGCAGGTGCGGGGTCGCGCCGCCGCTCGCCGCGTCGGCCCGCACCTCGCGCAGGTCCAGTGCGATCGGCACCAGCAGGGCGTGTTCCGTGCCCACCGCGGCGTCGAACAGCTCCATGCCCGCACCGGATTCGAGCGCCCGGACGCCCCCGCGTCCCTCACGCCTGCTCATCCGGGCCAGGGTGAGTTCGTCGATGGTGCCCGCCATGCCGGTGAGCTGCTCCCACGGGCCCCAGGCCAGCGACAGCCCCGGCAGGCCCGCCGCGCGGCGGTGTGCCATCAGCCCGTCCAGGAAGGCGTTCGCCGCCGCGTAACCGCCGCTGCCCGCGCCCATGAAGATCGACGAGGCGGACGAGTAGACGATGAACGCGTCGAGATCCCCGCCGCGGGTCAGCTCGTCGAGATGCCGCACCGCGTCGACCTTCGGCGCGAACACCTTGGCCAGGCGCTCCGGGGTCAGCGCCCCGGTCACCCCGGCGTCGAACACGCCCGCCGTGTGCACGACCGCGGTCGGCCGGTGCTCTTCGAGCAGAGCCGCCACCTGAACGCGCTCGGCGACGTCACAGGCCACAATGGACACTTCCGCGCCGTGGCCGGTCAGTTCGGTGACGAGGTCTTCCACGCCTTCGGCGTCCTTGCCCCGCCTGCTGGCGAGTACCAGCCGCCGCACGCCGTGCCGGGTGACGAGGGCACGAGCCGCGAGACCGCCGAGCGTTCCGCCTCCCGAGACCAGCACCGTCCCTTCCGGACTGAACACGGCGGGCGATTCCGGTGTCCCGGTGACCCGGGCGAGCCGCGGTACCGAGAACGTCGTGCCCCTGACCGCGACCTGCGGCTCACCACTGGCCAGCACCGCGCCCAGCACCGGCGCCACCCCGGCGTCGACGTCCAGCAGGACGATCCGGTCCGGGTTCTCCGCCTGAGCGGCGCGCACCAGACCCCATACCGCCGACGCGGCCGGATCCGTCACCGCGCCGTCACCGGCGGGCACCGCACCACGCGTCACCACCACCAGCCGCGACTCCTCCGAGCCTTCCCCGGCGAGCCAGGCCTGCACGACCTCCAGCACCCGCGAGGTCAGGGCCAGCGCGTCGTCGGTCCCGGACGCTTCCAGCACCGGGACGCGGTCTGCCACTGCCTTCACGTCGTCAGCGGTGACGACCGGCACCCAAGCCGGTTCCGCTGTGTCCACTGAGGACAGTTCGGTCCAGTCCACCCGGTACAGCGAACTGGTGCGCGCCGTGTCGAGCTGTTCGGTGGACACCGCACGCAATACCAGCGAGTCCATCGTCAAAACCGGGCCGCCGGTCTGATCGGCTGCTTCGACCGACAACGCGTCCGGCCCGCCCGGCGCGACCCGCACCCGCAGCGCCGAAGCACCCACGGCATGCAGAGCCAGTCCGTTCCACGAGAACGGCATCACCGACTTCCCGGGTTCGCCCGTCGCGGCCGCGGCGATCGTCCCGGTCTGCAGGGCCGCGTCCAGCAGCGCGGGGTGGAGGCCGAAACCGGCCGCTTGCTCCCGCAGCGCGTCGGGCAGGGCGACCTCGGCGAACACCTCGTCACCGCGCCGCCACACCGCCCGCACGCCCTGGAACGCCGGCCCGTACGCATAACCGCGCTCGACGAGGTCGGCGTAGAATTCCCCGATCTCGACGTGCTGCGCACCCTGCGGCGGCCAAGCGGTGAAGTCGAAGCCGGTGCCGCCGCCCGGCGTCGCGGACAACAGGCCGGTCGCGTGCCGCGTCCATTCCTGGTCGCCGTCCTCGCGAAGGGAATACACGTCCACCGTGCGCGAACCGTTCTCGTCGGGCCCACCCACCGTGACCTGGACGCGGACTCCGCCGTGCTCCGGCACGACCAGCGGTGCCTCCGTCACGAGTTCGTCGAGTACCGGGCACCCGGCCTCGTCGCCGGCCCGTACCGCCAGCTCGACCAGTCCTGTCCCGGGGAAGAGCACCACTCCGCCGATCGCGTGATCGGCCAGCCACGGATGCGTCCGCACCGACAACCGCGAGGTGAACACCAGCCCGTCCGACTGCGGCAGCGGCACGACCGCGCCCAGCAGCGGATGCTCGGCCGCCGCCTGCCCCAGCGACACGGCATCCGCCTGCGCGGCGGGGTGAAGCCAGTAGTGCTGGTGGTCGAAGGCGTAGGTCGGCAGGTCGGCTCGCGCGGGCGGCACCATCGTGGCCCAGTCCACCGGGACACCGCGGACGAACAGCTCGGCCATCGAGGTCAGCAGCCGTCGCAGGCCACCATCCTCGCGCCGCAACGATCCCGACACCACGGCTTCGGCGTCCTCGGTGATCTCGCTGATCGGCTGCACCAGCACCGGATGCGCACTGACCTCGACGAACACGCCGTGCCCCTGCCTGAGCAGATCCTCCACCGCCGGGCCGAAACCGACCTGATTGCGCAGGTTGCGATACCAGTAACCGCCGTCCAGCACCCCGGCGTCGCGCACCCAGTCGCCGGTGACGGTCGAATAGAACGGCACGGCGGGCGCCTGCGCCGAGATCCCGTCCAGAGTCTTTTCCAGCGTGTCGCGGATGTCCTCCACGTGGCGGGTGTGCGAGGCGTAGTCCACCGCGACCTGCCGCACGCGGATTCCGTCGCCGGACAGCACTTCCAGCGCCTCGTTCAGGGCGTGGGCGTCACCCGCGATCACCACCGAGGACGACCCGTTCACCGCGGCCACCTCGACCTGGCCCTCCCACGGTGCCAGCCGCGCGACCGCCTCGTCCTCGCTCAACGCGACCGAGGCCATCCCACCGCGTCCGGACAACTGCGCCGCGATCGCCTGACTGCGCAAGGCAACCACCCTCGCGGCGTCCTCAAGGGACAGTGCCCCCGACACACAGGCGGCGGCGATCTCCCCCTGCGAATGACCCACCACCGCGTCCGGCCGTACGCCCACGGACTCCCACACCGCCGCGAGACCGACCATCACCGCGAAACACGCGGGCTGCAGGACATCGACCCGATCCATCAACCCGGGGTCGGTCTCCCCGCGCAGCACGTCGAGCAGCGCCCAGTCGGTCCACTGGTCCAGCGCGGCCGCGCAGTCCTTGACGCGGGCGGCGAAAACCGGGGACGCGTCGAGCAGTTCCCGGCCCATGCCCGGCCACTGCGTCCCCTGGCCCGGGAACACCCACACGACCTTGCCCGGCCCCCGGACACTGCCGGTCACCACACCGGCCGCGTCCTCGCCGCGAGCCAGCGCTCGCAGTCCGGCGAGTGCCTCGTCGGCCGAGCCCGCGACCACGACGGCACGTTCGTCCAGCATCGCGCGGCACGACACCAGCGCACCGGCCACGTCCGCGAGCGGCACTCCGGCCGTCTCGGCGAACGCCGCCAGCCGATCGGCCTGACCGGCCAGGGAACCGGTGCTGCGTGCCGAGATCACCACAGGCACGACGTCCGCAGGCGGCGCGTCCGTGGTGGCCGCGGGTTCCTCGGGTGCTTCCTCGATGATCAGGTGCACGTTCGTCCCGCTGACACCGAACGAAGACACCCCTGCCCGGCGAGGAGTCCCGTTGCGTGGCCATTCCCGGGCCTCGGTCAGCAGTTCCACCGCGCCCTCGGACCAGTCCACCTGGTTCGTGGGTTCGTCCACGTGCAAGGTCGGCGGCATGACGCCGTGCCGCAACGCCTGCACCACCTTGATCACACTCGCCACCCCGGCGGCCGCCTGCGCGTGCCCGATGTTCGACTTCAGCGAACCCAGCCACAACGGGCTTTCCCTGTCCTGCCCATAAGTCGCCAGCAAGGCTTGCGCTTCGATCGGATCACCCAGCGTCGTCCCGGTCCCATGCGCCTCGACAATGTCCACATCGGACGCCTTAAGTCCGGCGTTCGCCAGCGCGCCCCGGATCACGCGCTGCTGCGAAGGGCCGTTCGGCGCGGTCAAGCCGTTGGAGGCGCCGTCCTGGTTCACCGCGCTGCCGCGCAGCACGGCGAGGACGCGGTGGCCGCGTTCACGCGCCACCGACAGCCGCTCCAGCGCCACCACGGCGACGCCTTCGGCGAGCACCATGCCGTCGGCGCTCGAGGCGAACGCCTTGCACCGCCCGTCCGCCGCCAGCCCGCGCTGCCGGGAGAACACTACGAAGGAATCGGGACCCGACATCACCATCGCCCCGCCCGCCAGCGCCATCGAGCAGTCGCCTTGCCGCAGCGCCTGCGCGGCGAGGTGCATCGCCACCAGGGAGGACGAACACGCCGTGTCGATCGAGACGGCCGGGCCTTCGAGACCAAGCACATAGGACACCCGGCCCGACGCGACACTCGACGCCAGCCCGGTGCCCGCGAAGCTCTGCATCTCCGGACCGGCCAGCCCACCGCCGTAGCCCGACCCGCCCACGCCGGTGAAGACGCCGACCTCGGTGCCCTTCAGCGAAAGCGGGTCGACACCGGCGCTCTCCAGTGCCTCCCAGGACGCCTCCAGCAGCAGCCGCTGCTGGGGATCCATGGCGAGCGCCTCACGCGGCGAGATCCCGAAGAAGCCCGGGTCGAAAAGGCCCGCTTCATGGAGGAATCCGCCCTGGCTGGTGTACGACGTCCCCGCGCGGTCCGGGTCCGGATCGAACAGGCCGTCCAGATCCCAGCCACGATCCTCGGGAAATCCCGACACCGCGTCCCGGCCCTCGGACACCAACCGCCACAAGTCATCCGGCCCCGCGACACCACCCGGCAACCGGCACGCCATGCCGACGATCGCGATCGGCTCACGGGCGGCGTCGAGCAGCCGGCGGTTCCGCTTCTTCAGCGTGCCGACCTCTTCGAGGGACTTCCGCAGCGCCTCGACGACCTTCTCATACGACGCACTCACCACATGCCCCAATCACTCGATGCCCGAGGGCTGCTCGTCGCCCAGCGCCAGTTTCACGAGGTCGTCCACGTCCAGCCCGGCGATCGACGGCCCCTCGCCGGCCTCCTCGACGGCGAAGATGTCCGGCCGGCTCACTGCGTTCACGTCCGTGGCCGCGCCGGGAACCAGCCCCGCCCGCAGATAGCGGGCGACGGCCACCGGGTTCGGGTAGTCGAAGACCAGCGTGGCGGGGAGTTTCAGGCCGGTCGCCTCGCGCAGCCGGTTGCGCAGCTCCACCGACGTCAGCGAGTCGAATCCGGTGTCCTTGAACGCCGTATCCGGCCGCACGGCCTCCGGCCCGTCGTACCCGAGCACCACCGCGACCTGCCCGCGCACCAGTTCGACGAGGAGCGTCTCCTGGTCGGCCGCGGCGAGCCCGGCCAGCCTGCCCGCCAGCCCACGGTCCACTGTGGACGCTGTACGCGCCTGGTTCCGGCCCGGCCGGACCAGGCCGCGGAACAGGGGCGGCACCGCGCCGGACCGCATGGCCGCGAGGTCCAGTTTGATCGGCACGAGCAGGGAAGGCGCCATGCGCAGCCCGAGGTCGAACAGATCCAGGCCCTCGGCCCGCGTCAACTCCAGCACACCATTGCGGCTCGCCCGCGCATGGTCGACGATGCTGAGGTGCGCCGCCATGCCGGTGCTCCGCTCCCACAGCCCCCAGGCCAGGGACAAGCCCGGCAGGCCGGCGGCCCGGCGGTGAGCCATCGCCGCGTCCAAGTAGGCGTTCGCCGCCGCGTAAGGACCTTGGCCACCGCCGCCCATCACGCCCGCGACGGACGAGAACACGACGAACGCGCCGAGGTCCCGGTCGCGCGTCAGCTCGTCGAGATGCCGCACCGCGTCGACCTTCGCCGCGAAGACGTTCGCCAGCCGCTCCGGGGTCAGCGTCCCGATCACACCGTCGTCGAAGACACCGGCGGTGTGCACCACCCCGGTCAGGTCGGGCAGGGTCGCGAGCAGGGCCGCCACCTGGTCGCGGTCGGCGACGTCACAGGCCACAATGGACACTTCGGCGCCCTCGCCGGCGAGTTCGGTGCGCAGCTCCGGCGCACCGTCGGCGTCCGGGCCCCGCCTGCTGGCCAGCACCAGCCGCCGCACGCCGTGCCGGGTCACCAGATGCCGGGCCACCAGCGTGCCCAGCGATCCCGCACCGGAGACCAGGACCGTCCCTTGTGGACCGAACACGGCGGGCGTGTCCGACGTCCCGGTGGCGCGGGCGAGGCGGGGCACGGAGAAGGTCGTTCCCCGCACCGCGAGCTGGGGCTCACCGCTGGCCAGCACCGCGCCGAGCAGCGGCTCGACCCCGGTGTCGGTGTCCAGCAGGACGAACCGGTCCGGGTGCTCGGCCTGAGCGGAGCGGACCAGGCCCCACACCGCCGCCGCGTCCGGGTCGGTCAGCGTCTGCTCGTCACCGGCGGGCACCGCACCGCGGGTCGCCACGACCAGCCGCGACTCTTCGAGCGCGGGCGCGGCCAGCCACGCTTGCAGGACGTCGAGCACCCGGGTGGTCACCGCCAACGCGGCGTCACCGCCCACTTCCAGCACCGCCACCGGCGGCACCTCGTCCTTCTCCGCGAGAGTCGCCACGTCGTCCGCGGTGACCACGGATGCCCACGACGGCGTTTCCGCGCCGTGCACGGGAGGCAGTCCGGTCCAGTCGACCCGGAACATCGCGTCGCGGCCCTGATCCGCCGACGCGCCCAGTTGCTCGGCGGACACCGGCCGGGACACCAGCGAGTCCATCGTCAGGACCGGCCCGCCGGTCTCGTCGGCCGCTTCGACGGACAACGCGTCCTGGCCGTTCGGCGCGAGCCGGACCCGCAGCGCCGTAGCGCCCGCGGCGTGCAGGACCAGGCCGTTCCACGCGAACGCGAGCATCGGCTCGCCGGGCTCCTCGGCGCCGCCGACCGTCGCGGCCTGCAGGGCGGCGTCGAGCAGCGCCGGGTGAACGCCGAACCGGCCCGCGTCCTTGCGCAGGTCGTCGGGCAGGGCGACCTCGGCGAAGACGTCGTCCTCGCGCCGCCACACCGCCCGCAGTCCTTGGAACGCGGGCCCGTACCCGTACCCGCGCTCGGCCAGATCGGTGTAGAAGGTCTCGACGTCGACCCGCTCGGCACCCGCGGGCGGCCAGGCGAGGAAGTCGAATCCGGTGCTCTCGCCGGGAGCCGACGAGAGCATGCCGGTGGCATGCCGGGTCCACGTCCCCGCGCCGCCGTCGCGCTGCGAGTACACGTCCACCGTGCGCGCGCCGGTCTCGTCCGGACCGCTCAACGCGACCTGGACGCGGACCCCGCCGTGCTCGGGGACGACGAGCGGGGATTCGATGATCAGCTCGTCGAGGACGGTGCACCCGGCTTCGTCACCGGCCCGCACGGCGAGTTCGGCCAGTCCGGAACCGGGCAGGATCACCACGCCGCCGACCGCGTGATCGGCGAGCCACGGGTGCGTCCGTACCGACAGCCGCGAGGTGAACACCAGGCCGTCGGACTGCGGCAGCTCGACGACCGCGCCCAGCAGCGGATGCTCGGCTGAGGCCTGGCCCAGCGATGCCGCGTCGGTCGCGGACTCGGCGGGCCGGAGCCAGTAGTGCCGGTGGTCGAAGGCATACGTCGGCAGGTCCACCCAGCCGGACGCGGGCACCATCCCGGACCAGTCGAGGGCGACGCCCCGCACGAACAGCTCGGCCATCGAAGTCAGCAGCCGTCGCAGACCGCCGTCCTCGCGCCGCAACGACCCGGCCACGATCGCGTCGGTGTCCTCGGTGATCTCGCTGATCGGCTGCACCAGCACCGGATGCGCGCTCACCTCGACGAACACGCCATGGCCCTGCTTCAGCAGATCCCCCACCGCCGGACCGAAACCGACCTGATTGCGCAGGTTCCGGTACCAGTAACCGCCGTCCACGACCCCGGCGCCGGAAATCCATTCGCCGGTGACGGTGGAGTAGAACGGCACCACCGGCGCCTGTGCCGAGATACCGGCCAGGGTTTCGGCCAGGAGATCCCGGATGTCCTCGACCTGGTTGGTGTGCGACCCGTAGTCCACGGCTACCCGCCGCACGCGGACACCCTGGCCCGACAGCGCGTCGACCACCTCGTCCAGTGCGCGGGCTTCCCCGGCGATCACCACCGACGTGGGACTGTTGACCGCGGCCACCTGAACCCGGTCGGTCCACGGCGCCAGCAGTGGCGTCGCGTCTTCTTCCCGCAACGCCACGGAAGCCATGCCGCCGCGCCCCGCGAGTTCCGCCGCGATGGCCTGGCTACGCAACGCGACCACCTTCGCGGCGTCCTCAAGGGACAGTGCCCCCGACACACAGGCCGCCGCGATCTCACCCTGGGAGTGACCGACGACGGCGTCCGGTACGACACCTACCGAGGACCACACCGCGGCGAGCCCGACCATCATCGCGAAACTCGCGGGCTGCACGACATCGACGCGATCCAGCAGATCGGCATCGCCCCGCAAAACGTCCACAAGGGACCAATCGACCCAGGGATCCAGCGCGGCCGCGCATTCGGCGACCCGCTCGGCGAACACCGGCGAGGAGTCCAGGAGCTCGCGGCCCATCCCGGCCCACTGCGAGCCCTGGCCGGGGAACACCCACACCAGCTTGCCCGGGGAACCCGCTCGGCCCGCGACCACGTTCGCCGGATTTTCCCCGCGTGCCAACGCTTCCAGGCCCGCCGCCGCCTCGTCGCGGGAGCCAGCGACCACCACCGCGCGCTCGCTCAGCGCGGCCCGGTTCGTCACCAGCGCCCCGGCCACGCCCGCCAGCGGCACGTCGCCCTCGACGAACGCGGCCAGCCGACCGGCCTGACCGGCCAGGGAAGCCGTGCTCCGCGCGGACACCACGACCGGGAGGACATCCGGGGTAGCACCGGGATCCGGCACCGCGTCCTGCGGTGGTGCCTCCTCCAGGATCAGGTGCGCGTTCGTCCCGCTGACCCCGAAGGCGGACACTCCGGCCCGGCGCGGACGGCCATTGCGCGGCCAGTCCCGCGCCTCCGTCAGCAACGCGACCGCACCGGCGGACCAGTCCACCTCGGGAGTGGGCTCGTCGACATGCAGCGTCCGCGGCAGCACCTCGTGCCGCAGCGCCTGGACCATCTTGATCACGCCCGCCACCCCGGCTGCCGCCTGCGCGTGGCCGATGTTCGACTTCAGCGAGCCCAGCCACAACGGCTTCTCCGGGTCGCGGTCCTTCCCGTAAGTGGCCAGGAGCGCTTGCGCCTCGATCGGGTCACCCAAGGTGGTCCCCGTGCCGTGACCCTCCACGACGTCCACATCGGACGGAGAAAGTCCGGCGTTCACCAAAGCCCGGCGGATCACTCGCTGCTGCGAGGGGCCGTTCGGCGCGGTCAGCCCGTTCGACGCGCCGTCCTGGTTCACCGCACTTCCCTGCAACACGGCCAGGATCCGGTGTCCGCGCTCACGCGCCACGGACAACCGCTCCAGCACGATCACGCCGACACCCTCGGCCCAGCCGGTGCCGTCGGCCGCCGCGGCGAACGCCTTGCAACGGCCGTCGACGGCGAGGCCCCGCTGGCGGGAGAACTCCACGAAGGCGCCGGGGTTCGCCATCACCGTCGCGCCACCGGCCAGTGCCATCGAGCACTCGCCCTGTCGCAACGACTGGGCGGCGAGGTGCATCGCGACCAGCGAGGACGAGCACGCCGAGTCGATCGTGACCGCCGGGCCCTCGAAACCGAACACATAGGACACCCGGCCCGACGCCACGCTCGACGACCCGCCGGTGCCCGCGAAACCTTCCAGTTCCGGTGTGACGACGCTGGCTCCCGGCGCGACATAGCCTTGCCCGAACATGCCCGTGAACACGCCGACGTCGTTGCCCTTCACCGAAAGCGGGTCGACACCGGCGTCCTCCATCGCCTCCCACGACGCCTCCAGCAGCAACCGCTGCTGCGGGTCCATGGCGACGGCTTCACGCGGCGAGATCCCGAAGAACCCGGCGTCGAAAAGCGCCGCCTCGTGCAGGAACCCGCCGTGCTGCGTGTAGGTCGTGCCCGGACGCTCCGGGTCCGGATCGAACAAGCCCTCCAGATCCCAGCCACGATCCTCGGGGAAACCCGACACCGCGTCCCGGCCCTCGGACACCAACCGCCACAAGTCATCCGGCCCCGCGACACCACCCGGCAACCGGCACGCCATGCCCACGATGGCGATCGGCTCGTCGGCAGCGCCCGCCACGACCGCCGGTTCCACCGGTGCCGCCGCCGCGCCGCCGAGTTCGTCGCGCAGGTACCGGGCGAGCGCCTGCGGGTTCGGGTAGTCGAAGACCAGCGTCGCGGGCAGTTTCAGCCCGGTGGCCGCACGCATCCTGTTGCGCAGCTCCACCGCGGTCAGCGAGTCGAATCCGGCGTCCTTGAACGCCGTGTCCGCGCGGACGGCCCCGGCATCGGCATGCCCGAGCACGGCCGCGACCTGACCGCGAACCAGGTCGAGAAGCAGGGTCAGCTGGTCCGCCGGGGTGAGCCCGGCGAGCCGGTCCGCCAGCACATTGTCCACTGTGGACGCAGTGCGGGCCTGCTGCCTTCCTGCGCGGACCAGGCCACGCAGCATATGCGGCACCGCACCGCCCGCCGCCGCGTCGGCACGTACCCCGCGCAGGTCCAGCTTGGCGGGCACCAGCAGGGACCGCTCGGACGCACACGCGGCGTCGAACAGGTCCATGCCCTCCGCCTGCGTCATCAGCTGCAGACCGCCACGCCGGCTCATCCGGGCCCTGGTGGCCTCGTCGGTGTTGGCCGCCATGCCGGTGGTCTGGTCCCACAGGCCCCATGCCAGCGACAAACCGGGCAGGCCCGCCGCCCGGCGGTTCGCCATCAGCCCGTCCAGGAACGCGTTCGCGGCCGCGTAGCTACCGCTGCCCGCGCCCATGAACACGGCCGAAACCGAGGAATAGACGACGAAGGCGTCGAGGTCCATGCCGCGGGTCAGCTCGTCGAGATGCCGCACCGCGTCGACCTTCGGCGCGAACACCCTGGCCAGCCGTTCCGGGGTCAGCGTCTCGATCACGCCCGCGTCCAGGACACCGGCGGTGTGCACGACACTGGTCGGCCGGTGCTCGTCGAGCAACGATGCCACCTGATCGCGATCGGAGACGTCACAGGACACAATGGACACTTCCGCGCCCTGTCCGGTGAGTTCGGCGACCAGCTCCGCCATGCCCTCGGCGTCCGGCCCCCGCCTGCTGGCCAGTACCAGCCGCCGCACGCCGTGCCGGGTGACCAGCCGCCGGGCCACCAGCCCGCCCAGCACACCCGCGCCCGAGACCAGGACGGTCCCTTGTGGACTGAACACGGACGCCGGGTCGGGACTGTGCGCAGCGCGGGCGAGGCGTGGTACCGAGAAAGTCCGTTCACGCACCGCGATCTGCGGTTCACCACTGGCCAGTACCGCACCCAGCACCGGCGCCACCCCGGCATCGACGTCCAGCAGGACGATCCGATCCGGGTTCTCCGCCTGCGCGGCCCGCACCAGACCCCACACCGCCGCACCGGCCGGATCCGTCACCGCGCCATCACCGGCGGGCACCGCGCCACGCGTCACCACCACCAGCCGCGATTCCTCGAAGCCCGCCGAAAGCCACGCCTGCACGACCGCCAGGACACGCGAGGTCAACGCCAGCGCGTCATCCCCGCCGGACGCTTCCAGGATCGCCGCCGCGGGCACATCCTCGGCCAGCGCCGTCACGTCGTCGGGCGTGGCCACCTCGACCCACGAAGGTTCGAGGGCATCCTCGGCGAGGGACAGCTCGGTCCAGTCCACTTGGAACAGTGCGTCGACCCGCGTCCCCGGCTGATCGGCGGACATAGCACGGATCACCACCGACTCCGCGGTGACGACGAGGCCGCCCGTCTCGTCCGCCGCTTCGAGTGTGACACCGGACTCGCCGGGCGCCAGCCGCACCCGCAGCGCCGACGCGCCCGCGGCGTGCAGGACCAGGCCGTGCCAGTCCGCCGGTCGTGCGTCGTCCCTCAGCGCCGGGTGCAGCGCCGCGTCCAGCAACGCGGGGTGGATGCCGAACCTGCCCGCGTCCAGATCCTCGGGCAGCGCGACCTCGGCGAAGAGTTCCTCTCCCCGCCGCCACAGCGCACGCACGCCCTGGAACGAAGCCCCATACGCCGAACCGCGATCGGCCAATTCGTCGTAGAGACCGTCGACCTTGCGCGCGCCCTGGGGCGGCCAAGCGGTGAAGTCGAATTGCTCGTGGACCGGAGGCGTGGCCGAGAGATGCCCGGTGGCGTGCCGCGTCCACACCTCCGCGTCGTTCTCGCGCGACGAGTAGACGTCCACCGTGCGCGAACCACTCTCGCCGGGCCCGCCCACCGTGACCTGCACCCGCACGCCACCGTGCTCGGGCAGCACGAGCGGGGATTCGACGGCCAGGTCGTCGAGAACCGGGCACCCGGCTTCGTCCCCGGCTCGCACCGCGAGTTCCACCAGCGCGGCGCTCGGGACGACCACCGCACCATCGACCGCGTGCCCGGCCAGCCACGGATGCGACCGCACCGACAGCCGCGAGGTGAACACCAGGCCATCCGAGTGCGGCAGCGGCACGACCGCGCCCAGCAGCGGATGATCGGCCCCGGCCAGCCCCAGCGACGGCGCGTCCGCCGCGGCGGGCGGGTTGAGCCAGAAGTGCTGGTGGTCGAAGGCGTACGTCGGCAGGTCGACCTGTCCGGTCACCGGCGGGAGCACACCGCTCCAGTCGAGCGCGACACCACGGACGAACAGCTCGGCCATCGAGGTCAGCAGCCGCCGGACGCCACCGTCCTCCCGCCGCAGCGTCCCGGTCACCACGGCGTCGGCCTCGGTGCCGTCCACGACGTCCGTGATCGGCTGGACCAGCACCGGATGCGCGCTGACCTCGACGAACACGCCGTGTCCCTGGGCGAGCAGCTCCGCCACCGCCGGGCCGAAACCGACCTGGTTGCGCAGATTCCGGTACCAGTACTCGCCATCGACGACTCCGGCGCCGGAAATCCACTCGCCGGTGACGGTGGAGTAGAACGGCACCACCGGTTCCTGCGCCGTGATCCCGGCCAGGGTCTCGGCGAGGGTGTCGCGGATGTCCTCCACGTGCCGGGTGTGGGACGCGTAGTCCACCGCCACCCGGCGGCCGGAGAGTGCTTCCACCGCCTCGGTCAGCGCTTCGGCGTCGCCCGCGATCACCACCGAGGACGGGCCGTTGACCGCGGCCACCTCGACCCGGCCGTCCCACGGCGCCAACCGCGAAACCGCCTCGTCGTGGCTCAGCGCGACCGACGCCATGCCACCGCGACCGGACAGCTCCGCCGCGATCGCCTGGCTCCGCAACGCGACCACCTTCGCGGCGTCCTCAAGGGACAGTGCACCCGACACACACGCCGCAGCGATCTCGCCCTGGGAATGGCCCAGCATCGCGTCGGGTACGACGCCCACCGAGGCCCACACCGCCGCAAGACCGACCATCACGGCGAAGCTGGCGGGCTGGAGCACGTCGACTCGGTTCATCAGCTCCGGGTCGGTCTCGCCCCGCAGAACGTCCACAAGGGACCAATCGACCCATGGTTCCAGCGCGGCCGCGCATTCGCCGATCCGCTCGGCGAAGACGTCCGAGGCGTCCAGCAGCTCACGGCCCATTCCGGCCCACTGCGTCCCCTGGCCGGGGAACACCCAGACGACCTTGCCCGCCATGCCCGCGCTTCCGGTCACCAGACCGGCCGCGCTTTCGCCGCGTGCCAACGCACCGAGGCCAGTAGAGGCTTCCTCGGCCGAGCCCGCCACCACCACAGCTCGGTCGCCCAGCACCGCACGCGTCGACAGCAGGGCGCTCGCCACGCGCGGCAACGACGTCTCGCCTTCGAGGAACTCCGCCAGCCGTTTCGCTTGTCCCGCAAGGGAACCGGCGCTCCGGGCGGACACCACCAGCGGCACCACGCCGTCCGGAACGTCCTCCTCCGGAGCGGCGGCCTCGGCCGGTGCTTCCTCGATGATCAGATGCGCGTTGGTCCCGCTGATGCCGAACGAGGACACGCCCGCGCGACGCGGATGGCCGTTCCGCGTCCACTCGCGGCCCTCGGTCAGCAGCTCGACCGCGCCCATCGACCAGTCCACCTGCTTGGTGGGCTCCTGCACGTGGAGCGTCGGCGGCAGGGCGTCGTGCCGTAGCGCCTGGACCATCTTGATCACCGCCGCGACCCCGGCGGCGGCCTGGGTGTGCCCGACATTCGACTTCAGCGAACCGAGCCACAGCGGCTTCTCCGGGTCGCGGTCCTTCCCGTACGTGGCCAGCAAGGCCTGCGCCTCGATGGGATCGCCCAGCGCCGTCCCGGTCCCGTGCGCCTCCACAGCGTCCACATCGGACGGTGACAGGCCCGCGGCCGTGAGCGCGCTGCGGATCACCCGCTGCTGCGACGGGCCGTTCGGCGCGGTCAGGCCGTTCGACGCGCCGTCCTGATTCACCGCGCTGCCACGAAGAACGGCGAGGACACGGTGCCCGCGTTCCCGAGCCACCGAGAGCCGTTCGAGGACCACGATGCCGACGCCCTCGGACAGCACGGTGCCGTCCGCGCCGTCGGCGAAGGCCTTGACCCGCCCGTCCTCGGCCATCCCCCGCTGCCGCGACATGCCGATGACGCCGATCGGCGAGCCCATCACGGCGACACCGCCGGCCAGCGCCATCGAGCACTCGCCCTGCCGGAGTGCTTGCGCCGCAAGGTGAATCGCCACCAGCGACGACGAACACGCCGTGTCCACCGTGACCGCGGGCCCCTCGAAACCGAAGGTGTAGGAGACCCGGCCCGACGCCACGCTGCCCGCGGTGGCGGTGGTGACGAAGCCCTGGAGTTCCGCGGGCATATTGCTCAGGGATTCGAGATAGTCGTGGATGGAGACGCCGGAGAAGACGCCGACGTCGTCGCCTCGCGCCTTGGCCGGATCGATACCCGCTCGTTCGAGCGCTTCCCAGGACGCCTCCAGCAGCAACCGCTGCTGCGGGTCCATCGCGAGCGCTTCGCGCGGCGAGATCCCGAAGAATCCCGGGTCGAAAAGCGCGGCCTCGTGCAGGAAACCGCCCTGCCGGATGTACGAAGTCCCGGGGCGTTCCGGGTCCGCATCGAACAGGCTCTCCAGGTCCCAGCCACGGTCCTCGGGGAAGGACGACATGCCGTCGCGGCCCTCGGACACCATCCGCCACAGGTCCTCGGGTCCCCTGACCCCGCCCGGCAACCGGCACGCCATCCCGACGATCGCGATCGGCTCGCCCGCGTCCACGGCGGCCGTCCTGGTCACGGCCGGGGTACCCGCCGCCACCGTGTCGCCCAGCTCTTCGCGCAGGTGGCGGGCGAGCGCGACCGGCGTCGGGTAGTCGAAGACCAGCGTGGCGGGCAGTTTCACACCGGTCGCCGCGCTCAGCCGGTTCCGCAGCTCGACCGCGGTCAGGGAGTCGAACCCGATGTCGGTGAACCCGCGGGTGCCCTGCGCCAGCTCGGGACCGCTGAAGCCCAGCACCGCGGCCGCCTCGGCCTGGACGACCTCCAGCAGGAGACTCTCCTGCTGCTCCGGGGCCAGACCGGCGAGCTTGCCGGCCACCCCGCCGCCGCCCGCGGCGGCCGTCCGCGCCACCCGGCGGCTCGCGCGGACCAGGCCGCGCAACAGATGCGGCACCTCCCCACCGGCCGTGGCCTGGCAGCGCAACGTCCGCAGATCCAGCTTGATCGGCACCAGCAGCGCGCGGTCCGCGAGCAGGCCGGCGTCGAAGATGTCCAGGCCCTCGGCGGACGTCATCGGCAGCACACCGCCGCGGCTCATCCGTGCCTGGTCGACGGCGGACAGGTGCGCGGTCAGGCCGTCGGCCTGCTCCCACAGACCCCACGCCAGCGACACGCCCGGCAGCCCCGCCGCCCGGCGCTGAGCCATCAAACCGTCCAGGAAGGCGTTCGCCGCCGCGTAATTGCCCTGACCGGCGGACCCCATGAGCGCGGCAGCGGACGAGAACACGACGAACGCGTCGAGCTCGCTGTCCCGGGTCAGCTCGTCGAGGTGACGCACCGCGTCGACCTTCGGCGCGAACACGCCCGCCAGCCGCTCACGCGTCAACGTCCCGATCACGCCGTCGTCCAGCACACCCGCCAGGTGCACCACCCCGGTCGGGCGGTACTCCTCCAGCAGGGCCGCCACCCGACCCCGGTCGGACACATCACCGGCCACAATGGACACTTCCGCGCCCTGTTCGGTCAGCTCGGCGACCAACTCCTCCGCGCCTTCGGCGCCCAGGCCCCGGCGGCTGGCCAGCACCAGGCGCCGGACACCGTGCCGGGCCACCAGATACCGGGCCACCAGGCCACCCAGCGACCCGGTACCACCCGTGATCAGCACCGTCCCTTCCGGACGGAACACCGTCGGCGCCTCCGGAACCCGGCCGGTGGCACGGGCGAGCCGGGGGACGGAGAAAGTCGTTCCGCGCACCGCGAGCTGCGGTTCACCACTGGCCAGCGCCGCGCCCAGCACCGGCGCCGCCGCCGAATCGGTGTCCAGCAGGACGATCCGGCCGGGGTTCTCCGCTTGGGCTGCCCGGAGCAGGCCCCATACCGCCGACGCGGCCGGGTCGGTCACCGCGCCGTCACCGGCGGGCACCGCGCCACGCGTCACCACCACCAGCCGCGACTCCTCCGCCGCGGCACCGAGCCAGGCCTGCACGACCTCCAGCACCCGGCTGGTCAGCGCCAGCGGCGTCGCCTCATCGCCGTAGGCTTCGAGAACCGCGACACGGTCCGCGGTGGCCGCCACGTCGTCGGCGGTGGCCACCGAGGTCCACACGGGTGCGGGTTCCCCAGTGTCCACTGAGGACAGATCGACCCATTCCACCTGGAACAGCGTGTCGCCGCCTTCGCCCGCCGCCGTTTCCAGTTGCTCGGCGGACACCTCGCGGGACACCAGCGAGTCCATGGTCACGACCAGGCCACCGGTCTCGTCGGCGGCCTGGAACGTCAGCGCGTCGGGACCGCCCGGCGCGACCCGCACCCGCAGCGCCGAGGCACCCACGGCGTGCAGGACCAGGCCGTTCCACGCGAACGGCAGCACGTTGCGGTAGTCGTCCGGGTTGGCGAAGGCGTTGGTGTGCAGGGCGGCGTCCAGCAGCGCCGGGTGGATGCCGAACTTCCCGGCGTCCTCCCGGTGGTCGTCGGGCAGGGCGACCTCGGCGAAGACCTCGTCCCCGCGCCGCCAGACCGCCTTCATGCCCTGGAAGGCGCCCCCGTAGGCGTAACCACGCTCGGTCAGGTCGGCGTAGAAATTCTCGACGTCGACCGGCTGTGCCCCGGCTGGCGGCCAAGCGGCGAAGTCGAAATCCTGGCTCGTTCCGCGTGTCGCCGACGAAGGCGCCAAGAGCCCGGTCGCGTGCCGCGTCCACTCGTCCGCGCTACCCTCACCGGCGGCATCTTCCCGCAGCGAGAACACATCCACCGTGCGCAGCCCGGTCTCGTTCGGCCCGCTCACCGCGACCTGCACGCGGACCCCACCGCGTTCGCCCAGGACCAGCGGCGCCTCGATCACGAGTTCTTCCAGGACGCCGAAGCCGAGTTCGTCCCCGGCCCGCACCGCGAGATCGACGTACACCGTGCCGGGAATGAGCACGACACCGCCGATCGCGTGACCGGCCAGCCAAGGGTGCGTCCGCAACGACAACCGCGAGGTGAAGACCAGCCCGTCGGACTGCGGCAACGGCACGACCGCGCCCAGCAGCGGATGATCGGCCCCGGCCAGCCCCAGCGACACCGCGTCGGTCGCCGACTCGCCCAGCCGGAGCCAGTAGTGCTGGTGATCGAAGGCATAGGTCGGCAAGTCGGCCCGCCCGGACGGCGGCAGCACAGCGGACCAGTCCACGGTCACGCCCCGCACGACCACCTCGGCCAGCGAGGCGAACAGCCGACGAAGACCTCCGTCCTCACGCCGCAGCGATCCCGTCACCACGGCTTCGGTGTCCTCGACGATCTCGGTGATCGGCTGCACCAGCACGGGATGTGCGCTGACCTCGACGAACACCCGGTGGCCCTGCTCGATCAGGTCCGCCACCGCCGGGCCGAACCGCACCTGGTTGCGCAGGTTCCGGTACCAGTACCCGCCGTCCAGCACCCCGGCGTCCTCCACCCAGCCACCGGTCACGGTCGAGTAGAACGGCACGGCAGGCGCCTGCGCGCGGATCCCGGCCAGCATCTCGGCCAGGGTGTCGCGGGCCGCCTCGACGTGACGGGTGTGGGAGGCGTAGTCCACCGCGACCCGGCGGATCCGGACGCCCTGATCGTCGAGTGCGTCGAGGGCTTCGTCCAACGCTTCGGCGTCACCGGCGACCACCACCGAGGACGGCCCGTTGACCGCCGCCACCTCGACGCGATCCGCCCACGGCGCCAGCCGCGCGGTCGCCTCGTCCTCACTCAACGCGACCGACGCCATCCCACCGCGACCAGCCAACTCCGCCGCGATCGCCTGGCTGCGCAAGGCAACCACCTTCGCAGCGTCCTCAAGGGACAGTGCCCCCGACACACACGCCGCCGCGATCTCGCCCTGCGAGTGACCCACCACGGCCTCGGGCTCGACTCCGGCCGAGGACCACACCGCCGCCAGGCCCACCATCACCGCGAAACTCGCGGGCTGCACCACATCCACGCGATCCAGGAGATCGGCGTCGCCACGCAGAACGTCCACAAGGGACCAATCGACCCACCGCTCCAGCGCGGCGGCACACTCCTTGATCCGCTCGGCGAACACCGGCGACGCGTCCAGCAGCTCGCGACCCATTCCCGCCCACTGTGTCCCCTGACCGGGGAACACCCACGCGACCTTGCCCGGGGCGCCCGAACCCGCGCTGCCGGTGAGCAGACCCGCTGCGCTTTCCCCGCGTGCCAACGCCTTCAGCCCGGTCAGTGCCTCCTCGCCCGAACCGGCCACGACGACGGCGCGTTCGGCCAGTTCCGCGCGGCCGGACACCAGTGTCCCGGCGACGTCGGCCAGCGAGACCTCGTCGGCGCCTTCGAGGAATTCCGCCAGGCGACCGGCCTGAGCCGCCAGCGAAGCAGCGGTCCCGGCCGACACCACCAGCGGGACCGCGTCCACCGGCGCCGGCTCTTCGACGACCGGCGCCGCCTCTTCCTCGACCGGCGCTTCCTCCAGGATCATGTGTGCGTTGGTGCCGCTGGCGCCGAACGCGGAGATCCCGCCCCGGCGCGGATGCCCGTTCCGCGGCCAGTCCCGCGCCTCCGTCAGCAGCCCGATCGCGCCCGTCGACCAGTCCACCTGGGGCGTGGGCGCGTCCACGTGCATGGTCGCCGGGAGCACCCCGTGCCGCAGGGCCTGCACCATCTTGATCACGCCCGCCACCCCGGACGCCGCCTGCGTGTGCCCGATGACGGACTTGACCGAGCCGAGCCACAACGGCTGCTCCGGATCGCGTCCCTGACCGTAGGTGGCCAGCAACGCCTGCACCTCGATCGGGTCGCCCAGCACCGTGCCGGTGCCGTGGCCCTCCACGGTGTCCACATCGGACGGTGCGAGCCCGGCGCTGGCCAGCGCCTTGCGGATGACCCGCTGCTGCGAAGGGCCGTTCGGCGCGGTCAGGCCGTTGGACGCGCCATCCTGGTTCACCGCGCTGCCGCGAATCACGGCAAGGACCTGGTGGCCGTTCTCCTGCGCCACCGACAACCGCTCCAGCAGCACCACGCCGACGCCTTCGGCCCAGCCGGAGCCGTCGGCACAGGCGGCGTACGACTTGCAGCGCCCGTCGAAGGCGAGTGCCCGCTGACGCGCGAAGCCGACGAATCCGCCCGGCGTCGCCATCACGGTCGAACCGCCCGCGAGCGCCATCGAGCATTCACCCCGCCGAAGTGCTTGTGCGGCAAGGTGAATCGCCACGAGCGAGGAGGAGCACATGGTGTCGACGGTCACCGCGGGGCCCTCGAGCCCGAGCGTGTAGGCGACCCGGCCGGAGGCGACCCCGCCCGCGGTGCCCAGCGCACGCTCCAGGCTCATGAAGTCCTCGAACCCGCTGAGGTCCGGCGCGTAGTCCTGGTGCACGATCCCGGCGAACACGCCGGTGTCGCTGCCCCGCAACGAATGCGGGTCGATACCGGCCCGCTCCAGCGTCTCCCAGGACACTTCCAGGAGTTGCCGCTGCTGCGGGTCCATCGCCAGCGCCTCACGCGGCGAAATGCCGAAGAAGCCGGCGTCGAACTTCGCCGCGTCGTGCAGGAAGGCGCCCTCCCGCACATACGTCGTGCCGGGGTTGTCGGGGTCCGGGTCGTAGAGGCCTTCGACGTCCCAGCCACGATCCTCCGGGAAGCCGGTGTAGACGTCGGCGCCGTCGGTGACCACCCGCCAGAAGTCCTCCGGGCCGCGGATCCCGCCGGCGTACCGGCAGGCCATCGAGACGATCGCGATGGGTTCCGCGGCGGCCGCGGCGAGCGCGTCGTTCTCCTGCTGAAGCCGGACGTTCTCCTTCAGCGAGGCGCGCAGTGCCTCAACGATCTGCTCGTTCGGCGCCGACATATCCATCCTCCACGATTCGTTCGCCATCGGCGGTCAGCTCGTCTTGCCCAAAGCCCGTTGCACGAGACCCGAGATGTCCAGTGCGTCGATGAGTTCCACGTCGTCGGTGGCCGCCGCCGGCTCGGATTCCGGCGTGTCCGCACCGGTTTCCGCGTCGGCGAGGCCGAGCAGGGCGTCCAGCACGCCCGCCTCCTTGAACCGGGCGAACGGCACGGACGCGAGGACCCGCCGGAGGTCGTCCTCCCGCCCGTCCAGGCCGTCGCCGGCCTCCCGGAGGAGTTCGACGCGCAGGTAACCGACCAGCGCTTCCGGCGTGGGGTAGTCGAAGATCAGCGTCGCCGGGAGCCGCAGCCCGGTGGCCGCGTGCAGGCTGTTGCGGAGGTTCACCGCGGCCAGCGAGTCGAAACCGACCTCCTGGAACGCCTGACGCGGGCCGATGCCTTCCGCCCCGCTGTGGCCCAGCACCGTCGAAGCGTGGCCACGAACCAGTTTCAGCAGGACGCGGTTCTGCTCGGCGTCCGGTACCGCCCGCAGGGAATCCGCGAGCGACGCGGCGGTGTCCCCGTTCTCGCTGTCGTCCTGCGACGCCTGGAGGATCGCCTTCGCCTCGGGCAGCTCGGCGAACAGCGGGCTGGGCCGGACCGAAGTGAACGCGGGGATAAAGGCACTCCAGTCCATATCGGCCACCGCCACGAACTTCTCGGCACCGCCGGCCGCCTGCACCATCGCAGTCACCGCCAGCTGAGGAGCCATCGGCAGGACACCGCGACGGCGCAGCTGGGCGAGCGCGGCCTCGTCCATGCCGATGCCGATCTGATCGAGCGCGCCCCAGGCGATCGACGTCGCCTTCAGGCCGCGGGCACGGCGCCATTCGACCAGCGCGTCGAGGACGGAGTTCGCCGCACCGGACGGGCCCTGGCCACCGCCGCCCCACACGCCCGCGATCGAGGAGAACACGACGAACGCGTCGAGCGGGGTGTCCTCGAACAGCTCGTCCAGCCAGACCGCGGTGTCCACTTTGGACGTGAACACCCCGGCGAGGTCGGCTGCCCCGGTGTCGTCTACGGAGCTGGTCTGCGTGATGTCGGCGGCGTGCACCACGGCCGTGACCGGTGGTTCCGGCGCGGAGACCAGCCGCGCGATCGCGTCCCGGTCGGCGTCGGCGCAGGACTCCACCGTGATGCCCAGCCCCAGGTCGGCGAGTTCCGCACGCAGCTCGGACACGCTCTCGCCGGGCGCGTGCGCGGTGGTGGTGACGATGAGCCGTTCGGCGCCCGACAGCGCGAGCCAGACCGAGGCGTGCCTGCCGAGCCCTTCGGCACCGCCGGTCACCAGGACCGTGCCGCGAGGCTCCCATCGGCCCGCGCCGGACTCCGGCAGCGGCTTGCGGATCAGCCTCCTGCTGTACACCCCGGACCGCCGGATCGCGAGCTGGTCCTCCCCTGCGGCGCCGTTCAGCACGCCCAGCAGGTACTGCGCCGTGCGCGGATCGGTCACCGCGGGCAGATCGACCAGACCACCCCAGCGGTCGAGGCGCTCCAGCGCGACGGCTCGGCCGAGTCCCCACACCGACGCCTGCGCCGGCGCGGTGACGGTGTCCTGGATACCGATGTTCACCGCACCCGCGGTGAGACACCACAGTGGCTGGCTCGCGTTGCTGTCGCCCAGCGCCTGGACCAGCGCGAGCGTCGACGCCGTGAGCGCGGCCGGATCCGCCGTGCCCCGGTCCAGGGCGAGCAGGGACAGCACGCCCGTCAGGTCGTGCCCGGCCAGGACACCGCGCAGCCGTTCGGTGAGCCGCTCCCGGGTGCCGTCGGACTCGCCGACCTCCAGCCGGGTCATCCCGAATCCCTGAGCGGCCAGCTCCGTCAGGAGAGCGTCGACGGCGCTGTCCTGCGGACGTCCGGCCGGAACGACGACCAGCCACCGGCCGCTCGGCACACCGGTGACCTCGCGTTCGAGCGGCTGCCAGGTAACGTGATACCGCAGTTTCTCCGCGGTCGAGGACTCGCGGCGCTTTTCCCGCCAGCCCGCCAGTACGGGTACGACGGTGTCCAGGGCGCCGCGCTGCTCCGGCGCCAGTTCGAGCAGCTCGGCGAGATTGTCCACATCGGACTTCTCGACCGCGGACCAGAAGTCGGCGTCCGCACCTCCGGCTTCGCCCGCGGCGTCGGATTCCGCTTCGTGGAGCCAGAAGTGCTGCCGGTCGAAGGCATAGGTCGGCAGGTCCACCCAGCCGGACGCGGGCACGATCCGCGTCCAGTCCACGGCCACGCCCCGGACGAACAGCTCCGCCGCCGAGGTCAGCAGGCGCCGGAGACCACCGTCGTCACGCCGCAAGGACCCGGCCACCACGGCTTCGGTGTTCGCAGCGTTCTCGGTATCGTCGGTGATCTCGTTGATCGGCTGGACCAGCACCGGATGCGCGCTGATCTCCACGAACACCGTGTGTCCCAGCGTGCACAGCTCCGCCACCGCAGGGCCGAACCGCACCTGGTTGCGCAGGTTGCGGTACCAGTAGCCGCCGTCCACGACACCGGCGCCGGAGATCCAGGCGCCGATGACGCTGGAGTAGAATGGGATCGCCGGTGCCTGCGCGCCGATCTCCGCCAGTGTCTTGTCCAGGGTGTCGCTGATGTCCTCCACGTGCCGGGTGTGCGAGGCGTAGTCCACGGCCACCCGCCGCACCCGGACTCCCTGACCGGACAACGCTTCCAAAGCCTCGTCGAGGGCCTCGGCGTCGCCCGCGATCACCACCGAGGACGGGCTGTTGACCGCGGCCACCTCGACCCGGTCCGCCCACGGGACCAACCGCGCGACCGCGTCTTCCTCGCTCAACGCGACCGAAGCCATGCCGCCGCGTCCGGCCAAATCGACGGCGATCGCCTGGCTGCGCAAGGCAACCACCTTCGCGGCGTCCTCAAGGGACAGTGCCCCCGACACACACGCCGCCGCGATTTCACCCTGCGAATGACCCACCACCGCGTCGGGCACGACACCCAGGGATTCCCACACCGCGGCGAGACCGACCATCATCGCGAAACTCGCGGGCTGCACCACGTCGACCCGGTCCAGCAGATCGACATCGCCCCGCAGAACGTCCACAAGGGACCAATCGGTCCACTGCTCCACCGCCGCGGCGCACTCCTTGATCCGCTCGGCGAACACCGGCGAGGAGTCCAGGAGTTCCCGGCCCATGCCGGCCCACTGCGAGCCCTGGCCGGGGAACACCCACACGACCTTGCCCGGTTTGCCCGCGCCCCCGGCCATCACACCGGGGGCGTTCTCCCCGCGTGCCAAGGCTTTCAGACCCGCCAGCGCCTCATCACCCGAGCCCGCTATCACGACCGCGCGCTCGCCCAGCGTCGCGCGGCCCGAGACCAGCGCGCCCGCCACACCCGACAGCGACACGTCGCCCTCGATGAACGCCGCCAGCCGTCCGGCCTGCCCGGCGAGCGAACCGGTGCTGCGCGCGGACACCACCAGGGGCACCACGGGCGCCGTCTCGTCCACGGCAGGCTCGACGTCTTCGGCAGGCGCCTCCTCGATGATCAGATGCGCGTTCGTGCCGCTGGCCCCGAAGGAGGACACGCCCGCCCGGCGCGGACGGCCGGTGCGCGGCCATTCCCGCGCCTCGGTCAGTACCTCGACCGCGCCCGCGGACCAGTCCACCTGACGCGTGGGTTCGTCCGCGTGCAACGTGGCGGGCAGGACGCCGTGCCGCAGGGCCATGACCATCTTGATCACACCCGCGACACCCGCGGCCGCCTGCGTGTGCCCGATGTTCGACTTCAGGGAACCCAGCCACAACGGGTTTTCCCTGTCCTGCCCATAGGTGGCCAGCAACGCGTGCGCCTCGATGGGATCGCCCAGCGCCGTCCCGGTGCCATGTCCTTCCACAACGTCCACATCGGACGGTTCCAGACCGGCGCTCGCCAGCGCGCCGCGGATCACCCGCTGCTGTGACGGCCCGTTCGGCGCGGTCAGGCCGTTCGACGCGCCGTCCTGGTTCACCGCGCTGCCCCGAAGCACCGCCAGCACCCGGTGCCCGCGCTCGCGTGCCACCGACAACCGTTCGAGGACGACGACTCCGACGCCCTCGGCCCAGCCCGTGCCGTCCGCGCCGTCGGAGTACGCCTTGCACCGCCCGTCGGCGGACAGGCCCCGCTGGCGCGAGAACTCCAGGAAGGCGTCCGGGCTGGCCATCACCGTCGCGCCACCGGCCAGCGCCATCGAGCACTCGCCGTTCCGGAGGGCTTGCGCGGCAAGGTGAATCGCCACCAGCGACGACGAGCACGCCGTGTCCACCGTGACCGCAGGGCCCTCGAAACCGAACACATAGGACACTCGCCCCGACGCCACACTCGACGCCGTGCCGGTCATGGTGTAGCCCTGAACGTCCTCGGGCACATGGTGCAACCGGGTCACGTAGTCGTGGTGGACGATTCCGGTGAAGACGCCGATGTCGTCACCCCGGGCCGACAGCGGGTCGACCCCCGCCCGTTCCAGCGCCTCCCAGGAGGTCTCCAGCAGCAGCCGCTGCTGCGGGTCCATGGCGAGCGCCTCACGCGGCGAAATCCCGAAGAGCCCGGCGTCGAACTGCGCCGCGTCGTGCAGGAATCCGCCCGAGCGTGTGTAGCTAGTGCCCGCGTGGGCGGGGTCCGGGTGATACAGCGCTTCGAGGTCCCAGCCGCGGTCGACGGGGAAGCCGGACACCGCGTCCCGTTGCTCCACCACCAGTTTCCACAGCTCTTCGGGGCTGTCCACGCCGCCCGGCAGCCGGGTGCTCATGCCGACGATCGCGATCGGTTCGTCGGAGGCGGTCGTCGCCGTCCGGGTGACTTCCTGCCGTTCACCGAGCAGTTCGGCCCGCAGGTGAGCCGCGAGGACGGTGGGGGTCGGATAGTCGAAGACCAGCGTGCTGGGCAGGTCGATCCCGGTGAAGTCGCGCAGGCGATTGCGGAGCTTGACCGCGCCGAGGGAGTCGAAGCCCAGGCTCTTGAAGGACTGGTCCTCGCCGAACTCGTCCGTGTCGCGGTGGCCGAGCACGATCGCGGTGCTCTCCTGGACGAGGTCCATCACCACGCGGAGCTGCTCGGCCTCCGGCAGCCCGCCGATCCGGCCCGCGATCGTGTCGCCGGTGTCCACGTTCGGCATCTCCACGACCGCGCGGCTCACCGGGGTTTCGCCGAACTCGAGCCAGAACCGCTTGTGCTGGAAGGCATAGGTGGGCAGCTCGGTCCCGGCCGCCGCGCCCGGCCTGTCGAGCACGGCCGTCCAGTCCACACCCACCCCGCGCACGTGCAGCTCCGCGAGCGCGGTCACGACGTCGATGGACTCCACGCCGTTCTTGCGCAGGGTGGCCACACAGCTCTGTTCCGGTCCGCCGAGCGTGCCGAGCGCCATGGCGGCGAGCGCCCCGCCCGGGCCGAGTTCGAGGAACGTCGTGGCGCCCTGGCCACGCAGCGAGGTCACGGCGTCGCTGAACCGCACCGCGTTCCGCACCTGATCGACCCAGTATCCGGGCGTGTCGAGCTGCCCGGGTCCACCGGTCAGCGTCGACACGACGGGCAGCGAACCCTGGTGGTACGAAAGGCTTTCCGCGACCGCACGGAACTCTTCGAGCATGGGTTCCATGAGCGGCGAGTGGAAAGCGTGGCTGACCGGCAGCCGTCGCGTCTTGCGACCGCGACCCGCCAACTCGGCCGCGATGGCGAGCACGGCCTCTTCGGCGCCGGAGAGCACCACCGAATCGGGGCCGTTCACCGCCGCGACACAGACCGCGCCTCGCACCTGTTCGAGCAAGGGCGCGACCTCGTCCTCGGTCGCCTGGACGGCGACCATCGCGCCGCCCGCGGGCAGGGCCTGCATCAACCGGCCACGCGCGGCGACCAGCTTGCCCGCGTCGGCCAGGCTCAGCACGCCGGAGACGTGCGCGGCGGTGAGCTCGCCGATCGAGTGCCCGGCCAGGAGGTCCGGGCGGACGCCCCAGGACTCGAAAAGCCGGAACAGCGCGGTTTCCACGGCGAACAAGGCACTCTGGGTGTACATGGTCTGATCGAGGAGTTCGCTGTCCGCCGACCCCGGAGCGGCGAACACCACCTCGCTCAACGGGCGAGCCGAGTGCAGGTGCTCCTCCACGGCACCGCACGCGGCCGCGAAGGCGTCGCGGAAGACCGGGAACGTCTCGGCGAGGTCGCGCCCCATGCCGGCCCACTGGCTGCCCTGACCGGTGAAGAGGATGGCCAGTTTGCCCGCGACCGGCGTGCCGGACACGACAGCCGGACTCGCTTCGCCACGTCCGAAACCGCCGAGGTCCGCGGAGAGCCGGGCCCGGTCCGAGGCCACGACGACGGCACGGTGGTCGAGCTGGGCACGCGTGGTGGCGAGTGCATACGCGACGTCGGTGAGGCGCAGGTCGGTCCGGTCGCCGAGGAACCCGGCGAGCCGCCCGGCTTGGCCGCGCAGTCCGGCCGCCGTCCGCGCCGACACGAGCACCGGCACCGGCGCGCCGGACGGCTCCGGCTCCGGCGTGGAAACCGGCGGCTGATCGGGAACCTCTTCGAGGACGACGTGCGCGTTGGTGCCGCCGATGCCGAACGAGGACACCCCGGCCCGGCGCGGACGGCCATTGCGCGGCCAGTCTCTGGCCTCGGTCAGCAGTTCCACCGCACCCGACGTCCAGTCCACATGGGACGACGGACTGTCCACGTGCAGGGTCCTGGGCAGGACGTCGTGCCGCATGGCCATGACCATCTTGATCACGCCCGCGACCCCCGCCGCCGCCTGCGTGTGCCCGATGTTCGACTTCACCGACCCGAGCCACAGCGGGCTTTCCCTGTCCTGCCCATAGGTGGCCAGCAACGCCTCCGCCTCGATCGGGTCACCGAGTGTCGTGCCCGTACCGTGCGCCTCCACAGCATCCACTTCGGACGGTGAAAGTCCGGCTCCCGCCAAGGCTTTGCGGATCACCCGCTGCTGCGAAGGACCGTTCGGCGCGGTCAGCCCGTTCGACGCGCCATCCTGATTCACCGCGCTGCCCCGGACCACCGCCAGGACCTGGTGGCCGTGGCGGCGGGCGTCCGACAGCCGCTCCACGAGGAGCAGGCCGACGCCCTCGGACCAGCCGGTGCCGTCCGCGCCGTCCGCGAACGCCTTGCACCGGCCGTCGGGCGCCAGTCCGCGCTGCCGGGAGAACTCGACGAAGGTCTCCACGCTGCCCATCACCATCACGCCGCCCGCCAGCGCCATGGAGCATTCGCCCCGGTTCAGCGCCTGCGCCGCCATGTGCAGGGCGACCAGCGAGGAGGAGCAGGCCGTGTCGACCGTGATGGCGGGGCCCTCGAAGCCGTAGTGGTAAGCGATCCGTCCGGAAAGGACACTGCCGGAACTGCCGGTGAGGCGGAATCCCTCGACGCCGGACGCCTGGTGCAGCCGCAGGCTGTAGTCGTGGCTGTTGACACCGGCGAAGACGCCGATTTCCTGCCCGGCCAGGGCGGTCGGGTCGATCGCGGCGCGTTCGAACAGCTCCCAGGACGTCTCCAGCAGCAACCGCTGCTGCGGGTCCATGGCGAGCGCCTCGTTCGGCGAGATGCCGAAGAAGGCGGCGTCGAATCCGGCGACGTCGTCGAGGAAGGCGCCGTGCCGCACGTAGGTGGTGCCCTCGTGGTCGGGATCTTCGTGGTAGAGCCGGTCGGTGTCCCAGCCGCGGTCGCCGGGGAACTCGGTGACCGCGTCGACACCGTCGGCCACGACCCGCCAGAGATCCTCCGGGCTGTGCACACCGCCCGGGAAGCGGCAGGCCATCGCCACGATCGCGATCGGCTCGTCGGTCACGGCACCGGCGGGCTCGTCCGTACGAGGTGCCTTGCCGCCGAAAAGCTTGGTGCGCAAGTGCTCGGCGAGTGCCACGGGCTTCGGGTAGTCGAAGATCATCGCCGGGGAGAGGGTGAGCCCGGTCGCGGCGGCCAGCCGGTTCCGCAGTTCCACCGCGGTCAGCGAGTCGAATCCGGCTTCCTTGAACGTCCGTCCGGTGTGGACGGAGTCGGCGCCGGTGTGGCCGAGCACCTCGGCGGCGTGCCGCCGCACCAGGTCGAGCAGGGCCTCGGTCTGCTCGACCTCGTCCAGAGCGGCAAGGCGTTCGGCGAGTGACGCCGTCCCGGACGCGGCGGTGGCCACCCGTCGCCGCGCCGGGACCAGACCACGCAGCAGCGACGGTACCTCGTCCGCCGCGCGCAGGGCGGACATCTCGAACTTCGCCGCGACCAGCGCGTCCTCGGTGCCGATGGCGGCGTCCAGCAACGCCATTCCTTCGGCGGCGGTGAGACCCGCCAGCCCGATCCGCCGGTTGCGCCGCAGATCCGCGGCGCCCAGGTGCTCGGTCATGCCGCTGACCGTCGCCCAGTAACCCCAGGCGATGGACACCGCCGGCAGGCCGAGGCCGTTCCGCTGTCGCGCCACGGCGTCCAGGCAGGCGTTGGCCGCGGCGTAGTTGGCCTGACCCGGGTTGCCCAGCACACCCGCCGCCGAGGAGAACAACACGAACGCGGCGAGATCGAGGTCCCGGGTGAGTTCGTGCAGGTGCAGGGCCGCGTCCACCTTCGGCCGCAGCACGGTGTCGACGCGATCCGGGGTCAGCTCGGTGAGCACCCCGTCGTCGAGGACACCGGCGGTGTGCACCACGGCGGTGAGCGGGTGCTCGGCCGGGATCGCCCGCAGGACGGCCGCGAGTTGCTCCCGGTCCGCCGCGTCGCAGGCCGCGATGGTGACGGACGCGCCCAGCGCACTCAGCTCGTCGCGGAGTTCGGGGGCTTCGCCACGACGGCTGACCAGGACCAGATGCCGGACGCCGTGGGCGGTGACGAGATGCCGCGCGGTCAGCGCACCGAGTGTCCCGGTGCCGCCGGTGATCAGCACGGTGCCTTCGGGGTCGAGCGGGCGCGCGGCCCGCGGCGCGGAAACCCGGGCCAGCTGGGGAACCTCCGCAACGCCGTCACGCACCCGCAGCTGCTGTTCACCGCTCGCCACCACGGCAGGCAGCACGGAGCTGTCGTCGAGGTCCGCCAGCACGATCCGGCCCGGGTGCTCCGACTGCGCCGAGCGCACCAGGCCCCGCACCGCGGCCGCGCCCAGTTCGTCGCCGTCCCCGGCGAGCACGGCCAGCCGGGTTTCCGCCAGTGCGGGTTCCGCCAGCCAGGCCTGAAGCACGGCCAGCGCCGCGTTCACCGACGCGCGCGGGTCGGCGTCGATAGCTTCGTACAGCAGGACATCCGGAGCCGAACCGGCTGCGGCGACGACGTCCTCGGCGGTCTCGACGGGCACGATGTCGATGGCCAGATCCACTGTGGACAGCGGGAATTCCGTCCACTCGACGCGGAATAGGGAGTCGTGCGGCAAGGCACCGGTGATTCCCGCCTGTTCGGGAGAAAACGGCGTGCCTTGGACCGCTTCGACGATCAGGACGGGTTGTCCCGAGGCGTCGGTCAGCCGCAGGCCGTTCCCCGCTGTCGACGTCACATTCACCGCTGTGGCGCCGGATGCCAGCAGGGACACCCCGGTCCACACGGACGGAACCAGGCCGTCGGGGACGACCGTGCGGACGGCGGCGTCGAGCAGAGCGGGGTGGATTCCGTATCGGTCGGCGTCACGCAGAGCGGCGCTGTCCAGGGCGATTTCGGCAGCGGGTCCGGCGTCCGGAGAAGTCACCTCGGCAGGGACGGGCGAAAGCATGCCTTGGGCGTGCCGCGTCCACGGCGCGTCCAAGGGGGCATCCGCCGCGCGGGAGTAGATCTCGACCGACCGCCGTCGCGTCTCGTCGGGCTCACCGAGGATGACCTGAATGCTGCGGCCACCTCGCCGCAGCAGCACGACGGGCGCGTCGATGGTCAGTTCGTCGAGGACGGGCGTGGCGGCCAGGTCGCCGAGCCGGATGGCGACCTCGACGAGCGCGGCGTTCGGTACCAAGACGGCATCGGAAACCCCGTGGTCCGCGAGCCACGGATGCGTGCGAAGCGACCACCGCGACGTGGCCATGAGGCCGGCCGAGCCCGGCATGCTGACGACCGCGCCCAGCAGCGGGTGATCGGCCGTCGCCTGTCCGAGTGACGCGGCGTCCGTCCGCTCGGCACGTTCGAGCCAGTAGTGCCGGTGGTCGAAGGCGTACGTCGGCAGGTCCACCCAGCCGGACGCGGGCACGATCCGCGCCCAGTCCACGGCCACGCCCCGGACGAACAGCTCGGCCATCGAGGTCAGCAGGCGCCGCGGGCCGCCGTCGTCACGCCGCAACGACCCGGCCACGACGGCGTCGGTGTGCTCGCTGATCGGCTGGACCAGCACCGGATGCGCGCTGATCTCGACGAACGTCGTGTGCCCCCGCGCGAGCAGGTCCGCCACCGCCGGGCCGAACCACACCTGATTGCGCAGGTTGCGGTACCAGTAGCCGCCGTCGAGGACGCCGGCGTCCCGCACCCACTCGCTCGTGACGGTCGAGTAGAACGGCACGGCCGGTGCTTGCGCACTGATGCCGCTCAGGGTCTTGTCCAGGGTGTCGCGGATGTCCTCCACGTGCCGGGTGTGCGAGGCGTAGTCCACCGCCACCCGCCGCACACGAATGTCCTGACCGGACAACGCTTCCACTGCTTCGTCGAGTGCTCCGGCGTCGCCCGCGATCACCACCGAGGACGGCCCGTTCACCGCGGCCACTTCCACCCGGCCCGCCCACGGCTCCAGCCGCGCCACGGCGTCCGCTTCTCTCAGCGCAACCGACGCCATGCCGCCACGACCGGACAGCTCCGCCGCGATCGCCTGGCTCCGCAAGGCGACCACCTTCGCGGCGTCCTCAAGGGACAGTGCACCCGCGACACAGGCAGCCGCGATCTCACCCTGCGAATGACCGACCACCGCGTCCGGCCGAACGCCCACGGACTCCCACACCGCCGCGAGACCGACCATCACCGCGAAACAGGCGGGCTGCAGGACATCGACCCGATCCAGCAGGTCGGCCTCGCCGCGCAGAACGTCCACAAGGGACCAATCGACCCACGGAGCCAGCGCCGTCGCACACTCACCGATCCGCGCGGCGAACACCGGGGAAGAGTCGAGCAGCTCCCGGCCCATCCCGGCCCACTGTGTCCCCTGGCCGGGGAACACCCACACGACCTTGCCCGACGTGCCAGAGCCGGTCACCACACCGGACGTGCTTTCCCCGCGCGCCAACGCTTTCAGCGCGGCCAGCGCCTCGTCACCGGAGCCCGCGACCACCACTGCGCGTTCGTCCAGCACCGGGCGACGCGACGCCAGGGCCCCGGCCACGCTCGCGAGCGGCGCCCCGGCCGTCTCGATGAACGCCGCCAGCCGACCGGCCTGCCCGGCAAGGGAGGCCGCGCTGCGCGCCGACACCACCAGCGGTACCACCGGCGCTGTCACTTCCGGGGAAGGCACCGCCGCCTCGGCAGGCGCTTCCTCCAGGATCACATGCGCGTTCGTTCCGCTCACCCCGAACGCGGACACCCCGGCCCGGCGCGGACGGCCGTCACGTGGCCACTCCCGCGCGTCCGTCACCAGCTCGACCGCACCCGCCGACCAATCGACCTCGTGCGTGGGCTCGTCCACATGCAACGTCGGCGGCATGACGCCGTGCCGCAACGCCTGCACCATCTTGATCACACCCGCGACGCCCGCGGCCGCCTGCGCGTGCCCGATGTTCGACTTCAGCGAACCCAGCCACAACGGGCTTTCCCTGTCCTGCCCATAAGTCGCCAGCAAGGCTTGCGCCTCGATCGGATCACCCAGCGTCGTCCCGGTCCCATGCGCCTCGACGATGTCCACATCGGACGCCGTAAGTCCGGCACTGGCCAAAGCGCGGCGAATCACGCGCTGCTGCGACAACCCGCTCGGCGCGGTCAGGCCGTTCGACGCGCCGTCCTGGTTCACCGCGCTTCCGCGCAGCACAGCCAAAACCCGGTGCCCGCGCTCCCGAGCCACCGACAGCCGTTCGAGCACGAGAACGCCGACGCCCTCAGCCCAGCCGGTCCCGTCCGCCGACGAGGAGAAGGCCTTGCATCGCCCGTCGGGGGCCAGCGCCCGCTGGCGGGAGAACTCCACGAACGAACCCGGCGTCGCCATCACCGTGGCCCCACCGGCCAGCGCCATCGAGCACTCACCCTGCCGAAGTGCCTGCGCGGCAAGGTGAATAGCCACCAGCGACGACGAGCACGCCGTGTCCACCGTCACCGCGGGACCCTCGAAACCGAACACATAGGACACCCGGCCCGACGCCACACTCGACGCGGACCCCGTGGTGACGAAGCCCTCGAGCTCCGGCGAAACCACGTCACCGGACCCGTAGCCCTGGCCCATCAGCCCGGAGAACACCCCGACCTCGGTGCCCTTCAGCGAAACCGGGTCGACACCGGCGTTTTCCAATGCCTCCCACGAGGACTCCAGCAGCAGCCGCTGCTGCGGGTCCATCGCGACGGCCTCGCGCGGCGAGATCCCGAAGAACGCGGGGTCGAAATGCCCCGCCTCACGCAGGAACCCGCCCGTGCTGACGTACGAGGTGCCGGCGCGTCCGGGATCCGGGTCGAACAGGCTCTCCAGGTCCCAGCCCCGGTCGTCGGGGAACTCGGAGACGGCGTCGACGCGAGCGGCCACCAGCCGCCACAGGTCTTCGGGCGAGGACACCCCGCCCGGCAAGCGGCACGCCATCCCGACGATCGCGATCGGCTCACCCGCGTCGGCCGCCAGGACCGGTTCGGTGACGGGACGCGTGATTCCCAGGACCTCGGTCCGGAGCCGGGCGGCCAACGCCACCGGCGTGGGGTGATCGAAGACGACGGCGGTGGGCAGCCACAGCCCGGTGGCCTCCGTCAGCCGGTTGCGCAGTTCGACGATGGCCATCGAGGTGAAGCCCAGGTCGCGGAAGGCGCGGTCGGCCGGCACCGGCTGTCCCAGCACGTCCGCGGCCCGCGCACGCACCAGGTCTTCCAGCAGTTCCCGCTGCGCGCGTTCGTCCAAACCGGACAGCCGGGCACGCAGGGCCGCCGTGACGGCCTCGTCGGGCTCGCTCCGCCGATACGACGTCGGGTGGTCCGCGGCGGCGTACCGCAGACGGCCGGGCTCATCGGCGAGCATGCGCCGCTGGATCTTGCCCGACGCGGTCCGGGGGATCCGCGCGACTTCGTGGATCTGCTCCGGCACCTTGTAGGCGGACAGCTGTTCGCGGCAGCGAGCGATCAGCGCCTCGGGGTCGAAGCCGGACGGGCCGGGGATCACGTACGCGACCGGCACCTCGCCGAGCACGTCGTGCGGCGCACCGGCGACCGCCGCGTCGGCGACGCCCTCCACGGTGCGCAGTACCGCCTCGATCTCTCCGGGGTGGATGTTCTCCCCACCCCGGATGATGAGTTCCTTGATCCGGCC
The DNA here is from genome assembly GCF_042739895.1 of Amycolatopsis sp. NPDC059021. Lineage (NCBI taxonomy): Bacteria > Bacillati > Actinomycetota > Actinomycetes > Pseudonocardiales > Pseudonocardiaceae > Amycolatopsis > Amycolatopsis sp. NPDC059021. The sequence continues at coordinate 21,428 of NZ_JBHYIQ010000030.1, read as the reverse complement.
GCGGATGGTGAAGTAGCCGGCCTCGTCACGCCGCGCCACGTCACCGGTCCGGAACCAGCCGTCCCGCATCGCGGCGGCGGTGGTCTCCGGGCTGTTGTGGTAGCCGACCATGACGTTCGGCCCGCTGACCCAGACCTCCCCCTCCTGCCCGGCGGGGACGTCGAGCCCGGTGTCGGGATCGACGACGCGGACGCCGACCCCCGGCACCGGCAGGCCGCAGGACCCGTCGACCCTGGCGCCGTCCGGCGGGTTGATCGTGATGGCCCCGCAGGTCTCGGTGCTGCCGTAGGCATCGATCAGCGGGACCCCGAAGGTCTCCTCGAACTCCCGGCGCAGCCCGGCCGCGAGGACCGCGCCCCCGGCGAGGCCGATCCGCAGCGCGGGCGCCGAGAACCCGTGCTGCCGCGCGGCCTGCACCAGGTGGTGGTAGGTGGCGGGAACACCGGCGAGGAACGTCGAATCGTTCTCGCGGAGGGTCCGGATGACGTCCTCCGCGGAACTCCCGTTCATGATCCGCGCGGTGGCACCGACCACGGTGACCGAAAGCACGCAGGCGATGTGCGAAAGGCTGTGGAACAACGGGAGCGGCCAGAGCACCCTGTCCTGCTCCGTCAGGCCCGGGATCGGCACGTAGCACGAGGCGACGGAGAAGAGGCAGTTGCGCTGCGTCGACAGGACACCCTTGGGCCTGCCGGTCGTCCCCGACGTGTAGAACATCCAGGCCACGTCGTCGAGTCCGAGGCCGTCCCTCGCGGGCTCGCCCGGTTCGCTGACCGCGAGTTCGTCGTACGAGTGGGCTCCCGCCGGGGCCTCGCCCGTCACCAGCAGTGTGGCCCCGGGCGCCGCGGCCGCCAGCCGATCCGCCTGCGCGGAATCGGTGATCACCACCAGCGCGCCGCTGTCGGCCAGCAGGTACTCCAGTTCGGCGAGCGACGAAGCGGGGTTGAGTGGCACCCCGACGCCTTCGGCACGCACGATCGCCAGGTAACTCTCCACAGTGGACACACTGTTGCCGAGACAGAGGGCGACCCGGTCGCCGTGCCCTACCCCGAGGCTCGCCAGGTGCCCGGCCAGCCTGCGCGTCCGCGCGTCCAGTTCGCCGTAGGTGACCGCCCGGCGGTCGTCTTCGAACGCCACTTTGCCGGGGAAACGGGTCGCATGCTCGCCGAGTGCGACCGGAAGTGGCCTGATGAGATCGGTGCGCACGGTGCCGCAGATCCTTTCGGCTGTTCGACGGGAAGACCGGTCACCAGGAGACGGGCAGGTTCTTCACCGCGAAGACGGAACCCTTGAGCCGCAACGGCACCTCGTCGGCCGCGACCGCCAGCCGAAGTTCCGGAAACGCGCGGAGGAGCGCCGAGAAGCCGGCGCGGAGTTCGATGCGCGCCAGGTTCTGGCCGAGGCACTGGTGAATGCCGAAACCGAACGCCACATGGCCCGAGGTGTCGCGCTCGATGTCGAGCTTCGCGGGACAACCGAACTTGGCCGGGTCACGATTGGCCGCGGGCAGCGAGACCGTGACCGTGTCCCCCTTCTTGATCACCTCGCCGTCCAGCTTGATGTCCTCCAGCGCGGTGCGGTAGGTGTGGTACTGGTTGACGGTCAGGTAACGGAGGAGTTCCTCGATCGCGGCGTCGAGTTTCGCCGGGTCCGCGCGCAGCGACGCCAGCTGGTCCGCGTGGTGCAGCAGCGCGAAAACACCGACGGCCAGCGCGCTCTCCGTGGTCTCGTAGCCCGCGAACAGCAGCAGCGTGACGATGTTGCGCAGCTCTTCGCCGGTCAGGTCCTCGTCGGTGAGCAGGGCGCTGATGAGGTCGTCTTCCGGCTTCTTCCGGCGCCGCTCGATGACCTCGTCGAAGAACGCCCCCGCCTGCTGGTAGGCGGCCGCGGCCTCCGCCGGGTCCGCTTCCGCGTCGTGCAGCAGGGTGACCGCGTGCAGGTACCGATCACGCTCGTCATAGGGCAGGCCGACCAGCGCGGACAGCACCCTCAGCACGAGCGGCTTGGCGAAGGTCCCGACCAGATCGGCGGGAGCGCCGTGCGCGCGCATGGCGTCGATCTGCTCGGCGGCCACCTGCTCGATGTGCGCGGTCAGCCTGCTCGTCCGGCGGACGGTGAACTCACCCGTCAGCAGCCGGCGGTAGCGGGTGTGCTCGGGCGGGTCCATGTGGATGAACATCCCGGGAATCAGCGGGCTGGCCGGGATCACCTGCCCCTGGTGCGTCACCGGGAAATGACCGATCTCGCAGCTGTGGCTGAACCGAGGGTCGCTGAGGACCTCGCGCACCAGCTCGTAGCTGGAAACGATCCAGCCGACGTGCCCATCCGGGTAAACCATCTTCGCGAGCGGACGTTCTTCGCGCAGAGAGCCGAATACCGCGGGAGGATCGAACTTGTCGGTCCGCGCCCACGGCACCTCGAAGGATATTGCGTCGGTCATGGAATCCTTCCCCTGCGAGATGATGTTCGGATACGCGGCGAGCCTTTTACTCGGCGATCTTCGTGCGATGTGTCCAGCGGAAAACCGCGATATCACCGCCGTCGCCGGCCTGACGTTCACCGTCATGGACGAAATGTTCGTACCCGGCGCCGTAACGGATTTTGAGGGTCCGGTCCAGTTCGCCGGCGTCGACACTGCGATCCGTCGCCGCCAGCTCGGCCGGTCCACCGCTCAGCGTGATTTTCACCTGCGTAACACTCATCGCGATCTCCCACTTCCGACGATTCCGGTCCGGCTGTTTCGAACTCTCGGCGGACACAGTCTTCGAATTCTCAATTCAGCGTAGGCGGGCCATACCGGACAGACATCCCTCAGCCTGGTAGAGCCCTGCGCGGGGGCACCTCGGCAGCAGCGAAAGGGGACTTTCCTTCTCTGTCACGAGAGGAAAGTCCCCTTCACATCGGGGCAGGCGCGTTCAGCTCCCTGGCGGAACGACCAGTTCGACGGGCTGGCCGAGGTGCGCCGATTCGTAGGCCGCCTGGATGATCCGCGTCGTCCGCAGCACGGCCCTGCCGTCCGGGCCGATCCCCGCGCCGGTCTCGACCGTGCCGAGGAAATCCTTGAGCAGCAACGAATAGAGGTCTACGCCCAGTTCTCGCCGCTCCCCGCCGCTGGCGGCGTCGAAACCGCCGAGCAGCCGCGGAGAAGCGTTGTACTCCACACTCGCCTTGTCGCCGATGAACGTGACCAGAGGCCCATCCATCGCCGACAGACTCCAGCCGCAGTCGAACGAGGCGACCTGCCCGCTCCGGTACCGCACGGTGACGATCGCGGCGCTCTCGACACCAGACCGTCCATTGAGGACGTTGTTCGTCTGCGCGTAGACCTGCTGCGCGGGCTCCCCGTCGAGTACCGCGTCCACCAGGTCGAGCAGATACGGCGCGTTGGCGCCCAACGCGCCACCCTCGGTGCCCGGCCGGGTGTTGTACGACCCCAGCACGGTCGTGAGCGCGCCGACCACGCCGTCGGCGATTCCCTTGCGTACCGTGGCGAAAGCCCCGCCGTGGCAGGCGGGAGACGCGAAGGTGAGCCGGACACCCCCGCTGTCGCAGGCGTCCACCATGGCCTTCAGGTCCGTTTCCTTGGCAGGCGGCGGGTATTCGCACAGCACCCGCGCCCGGAACCCGGCCGCCCGCTCGACCAGTTCCCGGCGGCGGTCGGCCCCGGCGGTGACCACCACGGCCGCCGGGCGCGGCGCGAGCAGTTCGTCCCAGCTGTCCACATAGGACACGCCGAGCCGCTCGGCCACCGCCCGGTCCCGTGCGCGCTCCTCCGGCGCGCCGTCCGGATCCGCGGCGACCAGGTCGACTCCTGGCATGTCCCGCAACAGCCGGGCGTAGGTCTCGGCGCGCTCGTGCGCGAACGAGAGGATGGCGACCTTCACGCGGCTCCCTTCACCGGCAGTTCCACAGCACGCCCCGTCCACGCGGACTCCGCCGCGGCCTGGGTGATCCGGACGGCGGCCAGCGCGTCCGCGGCACCGATGCGCGGCTCGGGCCCGCCCGCGAAGGCCTGGGCGAACTCGCGCATTTCGGTGGCGAACACCGAATCCCCGGCGTACCCGAAGTTCCCGGCCTCGCCATCGGACACCCGGACCTCCTGGGGCCACTCGGAGTCGTAGCTCACGGTCCCGCCGGTGCCCGAGACGTGGAAGGTCACGCGGACGGGCGGTTTCGGCGTGGCCGTCCACCGGCTCACGATCCGGCTGAGCGCTCCGCCGGCATGAGTGAGGACGACGGTGCCGGTCGCGACGGCTCCCTCCGGTGCCGGAGTCGCGATCTCGCCCTGGTAGCAGGCGTGCACGCGCACGACGTCCCCGAAGACCCAGTGGGCCAGATCGGCGCCGTGCAGCAGCTGATCGGTCAGGATGCCGCCCGCCCGCGCGGACACGTGCCCGGTCCAGGGCCGCGGGTGATACGCGGAGAAGGAGAACCGGCCGACAGCGGCGTCGCCGACCCGGCCGGCCGCCACCAGCTCGTGGAGCCGGGCGTACGCCGGAGCGAACCGGACGTCATGGGCGGGGTAGAGCCGCACCCCGGCCCGCTCCGCCGCGGCGACGATCTCCTCGGCCTCCTCGATACTGGCCGACAACGGTTTCTCGCACACCACGCCCACGCCCGCGGCGATGGCGGCCATGGCTATCTCGTGATGACTGCCCGTCGGGGTGCAGATATCCACGGCGTCCGCGCCGTCCAGCGCCTCGGCGAGCGAGCCGACCGCCTTCGCCCCGAACTCACGCGCCACGTCGGCGGCGCGGCCGTCGTCGGCGTAGACCCGGACAGCGGCCCCGGCGCCGATCCACGCCTCCAGGTGCAGACGGGCGATCAGCCCCGCGCCGATCAGTGCCACTTCGAGCTGCCGCATGGACTTCCTCACCGATCACGGACGGCAGCCGCCGGGCTGCCGACGCCTTGGCGTTCCGAGCCCGATCAGACTCGCCCACATCCGCTTGCCGGAGCCATAACCAACGTGGGTAGTTCGAAAAGCAGGCAGGTCGCACGGTGGTTCGGCACTCCTGCCGCCGAGGGACGCCCCGACGCTCTCGACGCCAATACCGTCCACAAAGGACGCAAACCTGGTCGAATTGCCTGATTTTTCGCTCGTTGCCTGCCTCTTCAAGTCCGGCGCGGGTGAGGCTGTTGCGGGCTTTCGCCCTGGTCAGCAGTGTCGTGAATGGTCCGTTGGGGGCGTTCGACGCCGTCGATATCCCCCTCGCGACACTGCGGTACTGGGACCTATGCCCCGAACGCTCCGTTCCGGACGTTCACCGTCCCCAACGGAGCTTTCGCGACATCGGCGCCCAGTCCGGCACCGGGTCCCCGGACATCGGCAGCGGACTAGGGTCTCCGCCGTGACCGAAGCCTCCGTCCTGCACGACACCAAGACCGCCTACGACGCCGTCGCACCCCTCTACGCCGAGACTTTCAGCAACGTGCTCGAGACCCTGCCGATGGAACGCGCGATGCTCGCCGCGTTCGCCGAACTCGTGCGGGCCCACGACGCCGGGCCGGTCGCCGACGTCGGCTGCGGCCCCGGCCACGTGACCGCGTACCTGCACGGGCTCGGGCTGACCGCCTTCGGCGTCGACCTGTCCTCCGAAATGGTCGCATTGGCCCGCCAAGCCCATCCGGGCCTGCGGTTCGACGAGGGGTCGATGACCGCGCTGGACCTCGCCGACGGCGTTCTCGGCGGCATTCTCGCGTTCTACTCCGTCATTCACACCCCGCCGCGGCTCCTGCCCGCAGTGTTCGCCGAGTTCCACCGGGTGCTGGCGCCGGGCGGCCACCTGATGCTCGGCTTCTTCGCCGGGGACGACCCGGTGCCGCAGGAGTTCGACCACAAGGTCACGCTCGCCTACCGGTGGTCGCCCGACGGCCTCCTGGATTTGGTGCGCCAGGCCGGATTCGCCGAGGTCTCCCGGATGCTGCGCGAGCCCTACGAAAACGAGCGGCAGTTCAAGCAGGCCCAACTGCTGGTGCGCAAGCCTCCGCAGCCCTGATCACCCAGTGCCCGGGAAAGCCGCCACACAGTCCACAAAGGACACAGTGGCGGCTCCCGGGAACCGGTTACTTGCTCGGCGGCGGTGCCGGGGAGGAAGGCGGCGCGGACTGCTGCGGCGGCTGGGGCGCCTGGTAGGTGTCCATGTCGGTCACCTTCCACTTGTCACCCTGCAGCTGGGCGTTGACGTGCAGCTGCGCGCTGCCCGCGGTGGTCTTCTTCGTGTCCGCCCGCGTCGAGGTCTGGTCGACGAAGAGGATCACCTTCGCCAGATCGCCGTTCAGCATGATCACCGCGCTGCGGGTGACCTTGGCCGTGACGACCATCTTCTGCTGCGGCGCGAGCCGTTTCACCTCGCCCATCAGCGCGTTGTACTTCCCGCGGACCTCGTCGTTGGCCAGCAGGTCGTTCGCCGCGTCCTCGGTCTTCTTGATGTTGTTGTAGTCGTAGGAGAACAGCGCCTCGGTCGCCTTCGACATCTGGTCCTTGACCTGCGCGGTCTTCGCGACGTCGAGCAGCGCGGTGTTGCTGGTGGAGTCGGCCACCTCGTCGCCCTGACGCATGAAGATCACCGCTCCGGCCAGGAGCAGCAACCCGACCACGACGAGGATCCCGGCCACCACGTAGCCCCGGGGAATGCCCGGCTTCGACGGGGCGCTCGCGTCGTCCGCGGGCTTCCCGGCGGCCTCCGCCTCGGCCTCCTCGACGTCGACCGGCTTGGACCGCCACTCGTCACGGGCCTTCCGCCGCGGGCTCGGCTTCGCGTCCTCGACCGGCAGCTCGCTGGTCTCCGGCTCAGCCGTCTCGGCCGTTTCGGCCGAAGAGGTCTCCGGCTCGGCGGTTTCGGTCGCGGCGCCCTCCGGCTCACCGGTCAGCGGATCGACGGCGATCCGCGCCGTCTCGGCCTCGGACGTATCGGCGTCGGCAGTATCGGCGTCGGCAGTATCGGCAGACGTGCTATCGGACAGCCCGGTCGTCGCGGGGACACCGGCGTCCGGGAACCGCGGCTCCTCGGACGGTGACGCCGCCGAGGGACGCGGCGTCGGGCGAGGCCGCGGGGCCGGGGAGGTCGTCTCCTCTTCGGTGGTGGGCGAGGGCGGAGCGGACGGGCCGGGGGAAGGCTTGCGCAGACCCGCGACACGCGGCCGGCGAGACGGCGGGGTCGAGTGGGGCTGGCGACGAGAGGGGGGCAAAACAGGCTCCGTTCTGGTGCGGCTACTGACCGGCGGCGACGAGTGGCACGTTGTCGATGCCGGACAGCTTCCAGTCCTGGCCGACCCTGGTCATCGAGACCTCGAGCCGCAAGGCCTTCGCGCTGGACTTGTCACCCTGGGTGACCTGGGTGCTGATGGCGGCGAGGAAGCTGGCCTTGCCCTGATGGTCGTCCAGCTCCTCCACGCCGATGTCCTGCACGGTCGTGCTGACCTTGGTCTTCGCTTCCGTGAGCGCCTTGCGATAGGTCGGCTCCAGCTGGGACAGCTGCTTGGCCATCTCGTCACTGGAGACGGCCTTCTGCTGGTTGAAGAACTTGTCCAGGTTCTGGTAGTCGACCTCGGTGTAGGCCTTGATCGCGGTGGCACCGGCCCGGACGACGGCGTCTCTGGACCTGGCCAGGTCGGCGTTGTCGCCGGAGGCGACGACCCACCACCGGACGCCGAACACGGCGGCCACGATCAGCGCGGCCAGCGCGAACGCCGCCGCGCCGCCCACCAGCAGCCGCGAGGGTGGCCGCCTCCCGGCCGGGGTGGCGGCGGTGGCGACCGGTTCGGGCGCGGCGCCGTTGGGGTCGGTCCCGGCGGTCACGTCCGAAGGCTCGTCCACACTCATAACACTCCAGCGTAGGTAGCGGTCATCAAATCGCTGTCAGGCACCCACACCCAGCAGCGAGGCCAGGTTGTTGAGGCTGACACCGGGGCTGCCGACGACGCCCGGAACCTGGGCGTTGCGCTGGTCGGCCAGCTCCTGGTCGGGCCGGTTGGCGTTCGCCTTGATGTCGGCGTCCGACGGGACCACCGGCACCCCGTTGTACGGCGCGTTCTGCGAACCACGCACGTTGATCGGACTGCCCTTGGGCTCCGCGCAGTACGCGTTCTCGGCCCCCGGCCGCGGCGTCAGGTCCGAGCCGGGACGGTAGTCCTTGTAGGGCAGATAACCCTTGGTGCAGGCTGGCGGGTCGAACAGGTTCAGCACCAGCCCGAGATGCGCGGTGCCGTCGCCGGGCGCGACACTGCGGGCCGCGCCGACCAGTGCCGGATAGGTCACGAGGACCTGTTCCACGCCGTCGAGCCGGGTCGAGAGCAGATTCGACGTGGTGAGCAGGTTCGCCGTCAGCGCGCCCAGCCCCGGGCCGGACTCGGCGAGCACCTGGCTGACCTGGTTGGCCACCTGCGGGGTGATGCCGATGAGCTTGCGCAGGTCGCCGTCGGAGTTCTTCAGCGTGCCGGTGAGCTCGTTGAGGCTCTTGCTGAACGACGCCATCGAACTCGCCTCGGCGTTCTGCGTGTCCAGCACCTTCCCGCCCGCCTGGAGCAACTGCACGGTCTGCGGCAGGTACTTCTGCGCGGTGGAGGTGAAGCCGCGTGCGGTGTCCATCAGCCGTTGCAGGTCCGGACCGGTGCCGGAGAAGGCGTTGTACGACTCGTCGACGACGGTGCGCAGCGAGTCGGTCGGCACCGAGGTCGCGAGCGAGTCGAGGTCGCCGATCAGTTCGTTGGTGCTGACCGGGACCTTCGTCTTCGCGGCCGGGATGACGGTGCCCGAGGCGAGATACGGGCCCTTGTCGGCGGCGGGCTGCAGGTCGACATACTGCTCGCCGACCGCGGACCGGTTCGCCACGACGGCCTTCAGGTCGCTGGGGATCTGCGGGGCCGACGGGTCGATGTTGAGGTCCGCCTCCAGCCCGGTCTTGGTCAGCCGGAGGTCGCCGACGCGGCCGACGTTGAAGCCGCGGTAGGTCACCTCGGCGTTGCTGAAGATGCCCCCGGACTCGTTGAGTTCGAGCTTCACCGTGTACCCGCTCTGCCCGAACACCTGGCCCAGCCCGGCGAAGCGGATCAGCGCGTACACGATGGCGACGATCGAGATGATCGCGAAGGCCACCAGCTGGATCTTCGTCCTGCGGATCAGCATCAGCCCGCACCTCCCGACAGCAGGCCGAAGATCCCGGCGACGCCCGTCTGCTGCGGCGACGGCTGCCCGCCGCCCGTCGACGGAGCGGCCTGGCTCCCCTGTTCACCGGGGATCGGCAGCGGCGGCGGCTGGTTCGCGGGCGTACCGGGGACACCACCGGTCAGCCCCGGCACCGGCACCAGGTCCTTCAGCGGGTTCTGCCTGCTGCGGCCCAGATTGTCCATGATGTCCTTCAGGTTCAGGTCGACCTTCAGGAACAGGTTGAAGTAGTCGCCCTTGACGTCCTCGACGGCCTGGTCGCTGAACGGGAACGTCAGCATCAGCTGCAGCGCCTTCGGCAGGTTGGCACCCGCTTCGCCGAGCTTCTGCAGCGTCGGGGTCAGCGCCTTGAGGTCGGCGACGAGGTTCGCCTGGCTCTTGTTCACCGTGTCCGTCGCGACGCCGGAGAGGTTGTTGAGCGCGTTGAGCATGTTCACCAGCTGACCGCGCTGCTGCTCCAGCACGCCGAGCCCCGGCCCGAGATTGTCGACCGCGCCGACGAGCTTGTCCTTCTGCCCGCGCAACGTGCTCGAAAGCCGGTTCAGCCCGTCGATGGCCCGCGTGATGTTCGCCGACTGGCGGTCCAAATTGGACACCAGCTCGTCGACGTTGTGCAGCAGTGCCTTGATCTCCGGCTCCCGGCCCGCCGTGACGTTGTTGAGCTCCTTGGTGATGGTGTTCAGCTGCGCCACCCCACCGCCGTTGAGGAGCATCGACAACGCGCCGAGGACCTCTTCGACCTCGACGTCGCGGCCGGTGCGCTCCAGCGGGATCGTCGCGCCGTCGGCGAGTTTCCCGGTCGCGCCCTCGCCGGGCGAGGAGAGCGCCACGTACTTCTCGCCGAGCAGGCTCGACTGGCGGACGCCGGCCATCGCGTTCGCGGGCAGCTTGACGTCGCCGTTGACCTTCACGGTGACCTGGGCGTGCCAGCCGTCCGGGGTCAGCCCGATCGACTCGACCCGCCCCACCGGCACGTCGTTGACCTTCACCCCGGACTGCGGGACGAGGTCGAGGACGTCACGGAAGTCGATCTTGACCGTGTACGGGTGGTTGCCGACGTCGGCGCCACCGGGCAGCGGCAGATCGTAGATGCCGTTGAACGCGCAGCCGCTCAGCGTCAGCGCGGATACGGTGGCGAGGACACCAGCGGTCAAAAGGCGAGAGCGTCGCATCACTTGCCCCCCGGGGAACCGTAGAGCTGCCCGGCGATCGGGAGCGGCAGTGGCGGGAGCTGGCCGTTCTGCAGCGAGTGGATCACCTGGGCGATCGAGGGCAGCGGGACGAGGCCGTCGACCACCCCGGCGATCGACTTGCACGCGTCGCCGAGCGCGTCCAGCGCGGCGGGCGTCTGCTTGAGCAGGTTGCACACCATCACCAGCGGCGGCTGGGTCAGCTCGTTGAGCAGCGGCCGCGCGTCGAGCGTGCCCGAGGAGCCGTTGTAGGTGTTGACCAGGTTGGACAGGCCGAGCGGCGCGACGTCGAGCGTCTCGGCGAGCGCGCTGCGCTGGTCCACCAGCACCTTGGTCACGCTGGCCAGTTTGTCCACATTGGACTTCACCCGGCCGCGGTTCTGCTCGATGAACGCCTGCACCGAGGTCAGCGTGGTGCCGAGCTGGCGGACCGTGGCGGCGAGATTGTCCTTCTCCCCCGCCAGGTAGCCGCTGACGTCGGCCAGCTGCCGCTCGAACTGGCGGACCTGGCCGTCGCTGTTGACCAGCGTCTGCGAGAACTGGCCGAGGTTCTCGACGGTCTTGAACAGGTCGCCGGAGTTCCCTTGCAGCGTCCCGGCGGCCTGGCCGAGCTTGGTGATCGTGTCGTGCAGCGCCTGGCCGTTGCCGTCGACGTTCTTCGCCGCGGTGTCCAGCAGGTTCGACAGCGACCCGGTCTTGTTCGCGCCGTTCGGGCCGAGCGACTTGCTGACCTTCGACAGGCTCGCCGCGAGCTGGTCGACTTCGAGGGGGACCTCGGTGCGGTTCAGCGGGATGACCGTGCCGTCGCTGATGCGCGGGCCGCCGGTGTAGGCCGGGGCGAGCTGGATGTACCGGTCGCTCACCAGCGACGGTGACACGATCAGCGCCTTCGCGTCGGCGGGCACCGGCACCGACCGGTCGTACTGGAGGTCGACCTTGACCTGGTTGCCCATCGGCTGGATCTTCGTCACGGTGCCGACGTCGACGCCGAGCATCTTGACGCTGTTGCCCTCGTACAACCCGACGGCACCGGCGAAGTAGGCGGTGAGGTGGTTGCGCCCGGCGTCCTTGAGCGTCCACCACAGCGCGCCCGCCACCACGAGCGCCAGCACGATCGCGACGGTGAAGCCGCGGAGAAGACTCTGTCCGAAGCGGGTGTCACTCATTTCGCGTAGCACCCCTCTTCGTTGATCGGGCCGAACGACGGCAGCACCAGACCGCAGATGTAGTTGTCGAACCAGTGCCCGGTGCCGACCGTGTTGGTGAACACCCGGATGAACGGCGCGAACTTCGCGATGCCCTGCGCGAGCGAGTCCTGATTGCGCTGCAGCATCGAGGTCAGCTGATCGAGCTGGGTGAGCACCGGGTTGAGCTGCTTGTCGTTGTCGTCGATCAGGCCCTGCAGCTGGGAGGCCAGCTGCTTCGAGCCCGCCAGCAGCGAGGAGATCGCCGCCTCGCGCCGGGAGATCTCGTCGAGCAGCTTGTTCCCGTCGCCCAGCAGCTTCTGCACCTCGGCGTCGCGGTCGACCAGTGTCTGCGACACCTGGCGGGTGTTGGCGAGCAGGTTCGACAGCTGCTGGTCACGCGAGGCGATGGTGTCCGACAGCCTCGACAGCCCGGTCAGCGCGCCCTTCACGTCCTGCGGGGTGTTGCCGAAGGTCTGCGAGATGGTGTCGAAGCTCTTCGCCAGCTGGTCGGTGTTGATGTTGTCGACCGTGCTGGACAGGCCGCGGAACGCGTCCAGCACGTCGAACGGCGACATCGTCCGGTCCCGCGGGATCGTCGCGGACGGGTTCTGCGTGCCCTGGCCCTGCGGGTCCAGCGCGAGGTACTTCTGGCCCAGCACCGTCTTGATCTTGATCGCGGCGTTGGTCCTGTCGCCGATCCAGGCGTCCTTGACCTTGAACGACACCTTGACGTTCGCGCCGTCGAGCTTGATGTCGGACACCTTGCCGACCTTGACCCCGGCGATGCGGACGTCGTTGTCCTTCTGCAGACCCGCGGCCTCGGCGAAGTCCGCGCTGTAGGTGGTGCCGCCGCCGATGAGCGGCAGGCTGTCGGAGTTCAGCGCGGCGATGAAGCCGAGCACGAGCACCGCGATGCCGGCGAGGGCGATCGGGACGGGGTTGCGCTTCTGGAACGACTTCATCCCTGGCACCTCGCCCGGTTGGCGGGCAGGAGCGGGACGTTGATCGGCTCGTTGATGAGCGGAGGCAGGGCCACGCTTCCCTTCACTTCACAGGCGTAGAAGTTGAACCAGGACCCGTAGTCCGCGGTGCGCGTCAGCGCGGAAACCTTCTTCGGCAGGAGCTGGAAGAAGTGTTCGAGCAGGGGCTCGTTCTGGTTCAGCTTGTCGGTGAGCGTGCCCAGCGCGGCGATGTCGTCCTTCAGCGGCGCGCGTGCCTCGGACAGCAGTCCGGAGGTCGACTGCGCGAGATTGCCCAGTCCCTCGATCGCGTCCCCGATCGGCTTGCGATCGGCCGCGAGCCCGGAGACCAGCTGCTGCAGCTTGATGATCAGGTCGTTGAGCTGCGGGGTGTGCGCGTTGACCGTGTCGAGCACCGAGTTGAGGTTGTCGATGACCTCGCCGATCACCTTGTCCTTGTCGGCGATCGTGGTGGCCAGCGACGCGGTGTGCCGTAGCAGGCTCTCCACCGTGCCGCCCTCGCCCTGCAGTACCTGGATGACCTCGTAGGACAGCTTGTTGATGTCGTCCGGGTTCAGCGCGGTGAACAGCGGTTTGAAGCCGTTGAACAGCTCGGTGAGGTCCAGCGCGGGCGTGGTGCGCTCCAACGGGATGGTGCCGCCGGGCTGCAGCATCCCGCCGCCCACCGGGCCGCCCTGCGACAGCGAAACGTAGCGCTGGCCGACCAGGTTGCGGAACTTGATCTGCGCGGTGACCCCGGCCGGGAGCTTGATGCCGGAGTCGACCTCGAAATCGACCTGCGCCTGGCGCCGGTCGACGATCTTGACGTCCTTGACCTGGCCGACGCGGACGCCCGCGATGCGGACGTCGTCGTTGGGCAGCAACAGCGTCGCGTCGACGAAGCGGGCTTGGTAGGCCTTCGTGCTGGTGTTGTTCATGTTCGCGATGCTCAGCCCGAGCACCGTGGTGAACAGGACCGTGACCACGACGAAGGCGCCGAGTTTGATCAGCGGCGCGAGCAGTCCCCTCACTGGACCGTCACCTCCGCCCCGCGGTAGAGCGGGCCGACCAGCAGCGAGCTCCAGCCGGGCACCGCCGCGGCGTCCATGCCGACCTGCGGGCCGACGAGCTGCGACAGGAAGTCGTGCTCCGCCGTGGTGTAGGCCGGGTTGCCCGCGGAGGCGCCACCACCGCCCAGCCCGACGGCGTCACCCTTGAAGTTCGCCGGGTTGAGACCCTCGCTGACCGAACGCGGCGGCGGGGTCTGGCTGGTGCCGTCCTTGAACGGCCCGTCCGGCGGCTGCTGCGGGAACGGGTCCGGCGGGTTCTTGAAGTCGTAGCAGCGCGGGCCGCGCTTGTCCTCGAACCGCGGCTCGTCCTTGCCCGGCTTGTAGGCGCCGCGGTTGACGACGATCTCGAGCGTCGCGTGCAGGCCCGGCTTACCGGTGCCCTTGCCGAGTGCCTGGTCGACCAGCGGCACGATGCCCGCCATCCCGTTGATCACGCACGGGTATTCGGGCGAGTACTTCGCGAGCAGCTCGGCGGTGGGTCGCGCGGTCTTCGCCAGGCTGATCAGGTTCGAGGAGTTGTTCTCCAGGAACGTCTGCAGGTCCATCGAGGCCTGGCCGAGGCTGTTGTACAAAGTGGACAGATTCTGCCGCTGGTCCACGACCGTCCGCGTGGTCGTGCTCAGGTTGTCCAGGCTCTGCACCAGATCCGGCGCCGCGTTGCCGAGGTGCCCGGAGAACTCGGTGAGCGCCTTGAGGTTGTGCTGCAGCTCCGGCTCGTGCGGGTTCAGCTGTCCGATGTAGTCACCCAGCTGGGACAGCGTCTCGCCGAGGTCGTTGCCGCGGCCCTTGAGCGCGGTGGAGATCGCGGTCAGCGTGCTGGACAGCTTCTGCGGCTGGACCGCCTGCAGCACCGGCATCAGGTCGCCGAGCGCCTTGCTCAGCTCGACCGCGGTGACCGAGCGATCCTGCGAAATCGTGTCGCCGCTGGCGATCGTCTTCGACGAGGGCGCGTCCGGGATCTCCAGCGAGACGTACCGCTCACCGAACAACGTCTTCGGCAGGAACCGCGCCGAGACGTTCGCCGGGATCAGCTTCGCCGACTCCGGCTTGAGCGCGAGCGTCAGTTCCGCGCCGTCGGTGGTCGCGGAGATCTTCTTGACCGAGCCCACGATCAGCCCGCGCACCTTGACGTCGGACTCCTCGATGAGCTGGTTGCCGACCGTGTCGGCCTTCAGCTTCACCGTGACCACGGGCGTGAACGCCTTGTCGTAGAGCGCGATGCTCAGCGCGACGCCGCCGACGAGGACGGCGACCAGCAGCAGACCCAGCAGCCTGCGCCTGATGGTGCTCATCCCGCGATCCTCACCGTGACGTCGGTTCCCCAGATGGCGAAACCGATGAAGAAGTTCATGATCGAAACCGTGACGATGGACAACCGGACCGCCTTGCCGACGGCGACGCCGACACCGGCGGGCCCGCCCGTCGCCCGGTACCCGAAGTAGCAGTGCGACAGGATGATCAAGACGCTGAACAGCAGCACCTTGATGAACGAATACAGCACGTCCTGTGGTGGTAGGAAAAGGTCGAAATAATGGTCGTAGGTTCCCGCTGACTGGTTGTAGATGTAGATAACGACCAAGCGTGACGCGAGATACGAGCTGAGCAGGCCGATGATGTAGAGCGGGATGACCGCGACGAACCCGGCGATGATCCGCGTCGTGACGAGGTACGGCAGGCTCGGCACACCCATGACCTCGAGCGCGTCGATCTCCTCGGAGATGCGCATCGCGCCCAGCTGCGCGGTGAACCCGGCGCCGACCGTCGCGGACAGCGCGAGCCCGGCGACCAGCGGGGCGATCTCGCGGGTGTTGAAGAACGCGGTCAGGAAGCCGGTGAACGCCGAGGTGCCGATCGAGTTCAGCGCCGAGTAGCCCTGGAGACCGACGAGCACACCGGTGAACAGCGTCAGGCCGACCATCACGCCGACCGTGCCGCCGATGACCGCGAGCGAACCGGACCCGAAGCTGACCTCGGCCAGCAGCCGCAGGACTTCCTTGGTGTACCGGCGCAGCGTCCTCGGCGTCCACAGCAGGGCCCTGCCGTAGAACGACATCTGGTCGCCCAGCGAATCCAGCGTCTGCAAAGGACGGTTGGCGACGCGTTTCGCGCCTTGGAGGAACGTCATGCGCTAGTCCAGCTTTCCGGGCACGATCTGCAGGTAGACCAGCGTGATCACGAAGTTGACGACGAACAGCAGCAGGAACGTGATGACCACCGACTGGTTCACCGCGTCCCCGACGCCCTTCGGCCCTCCGGAGGGGTGGAGCCCGCGGTAGCTGGCGACCACCGCGGCGATGAAGCCGAAGATGAGCGCCTTGAGTTCCCCGACCCAGAGGTCGGGCAGCTGGGCCAGCGCGGAGAAGCTCGCCAGGTACGCGCCCGGTGTCCCGCCCTGGAGCACGACGTTGAAGAAGTAACCACCGAGGACACCGATGACGCTGACCATGCCGTTGAGCAGCAGCGCCACCAGCATCATCGCGAGCGTGCGCGGCACGATGAGGCGCTGGACCGCGGAGACGCCCAGCACCTCCATCGCGTCGATCTCCTCGCGGATCGTCCGCGCGCCGATGTCCGCGCAGACAGCGCTTCCACCCGCACCGGCGACGAGCAGCGCCGTCACCAGCGGGCTCGCCTGCTGCACGGTGGCGAGCACCGACCCGGCGCCGGTGTAGGACTGCGCGCCGAGCTGGCGCGCGAGCGAGCCGAACTGCAGCGAGATGACCGCGCCGAACGGGATCGCGACGAGCGCGGTCGGCAGGATCGTCACGCTGGCGATGAACCACGCCTGCTGGATGAACTCACGCAGCTGGAACGGACGCTGGAAAATGCCACGGACGATGTCCAGGCCGAGAGCGAACAGGTTCCCGGTCTGCCGCAGCATGCCGATACCGGGAATCTTCGCCGGTGTTGCGGTCGAGCTCACCCGGACTCCTGATCACCACGCGGACGCATCCGGTGCGAACCCTGTCTCGGCTGACCGGCGTCCCACCCGTTGCCAGGCAGCTGGGCGACCTGGTCGGGGGGCAGCTGGCCCTGGTGATGGCTCGGCATCGAGCCGGTGTCCTGGCCGCGCCTGCCCGCCGGGACCAGCATGTGCGGGCTGACGCCGTAGCGCTGCTGTTCCTCGGGGGACAGCGACTCGATGATGCCCTCCTGCGCGGCGGGCGGAAGCGTGTGCAGGATCTTCATGACCCGGTCTTTGCGGCGCCGCTCGCCGCCGCGGACGGGCACGCCGGGGCTGACCTGCATCTGCGGCACCACGCCGCGGACGTCCTCGTGGTCGAGCGCGCCGTCCGCGTGCCCGGCGGCGGCCTCGGCCTCCTCGCGGGCCATGGTGGCGCTGTCCTTCTCCTCGGACATGCCGATCGGGCCGCGTTTGCGGCCGTTGAGGAACTGCTCCACCACCGGCTCGTCACTGGTCAGCAGCACCTCGCGCGGGCCGAACATGACCAGTTCCTTGCGGAAGAGCATGCCCAGGTTGTCCGGCACCGTGCGGGCCAGGTTGATGTTGTGCGTGACGATCAGGAACGTCGCGTCGATCTGCGCGTTCACATCCAGGAACAGCTGCGAGATATAGGTGGTACGGACCGGGTCCAGCCCGGAGTCCGGCTCGTCGACCAGGATGATCTGCGGGTCCAGCACCAGTGCGCGGGCCAGCCCGGCCCGTTTGCGCATACCACCGGAGATCTCGCCGGGCAGTTTCTTCTCCGCCCCGGCCAAACCGGTCATTTCCAGCTTTTCGAGCACGATCCGGCGGACCTCGGTCTCGGACTTCTTCGTGTGCTCGCGCAGCGGGAAGGCCACGTTGTCGAACAGGTTCATGGACCCGAACAACGCCCCGTCCTGGAACAGCACCCCGAACAGCTTCCGGATCTCGTACAGCTTGTGCTCGGAGCAGGTCACGATGTCGACGCCGTTGATCACACACCGGCCCCGTTCGGGCTTGAGCAGCCCGATCATCGACTTCAGGAAGACCGACTTCCCGGTCCCCGACGGCCCGAGCATCGCCGACACCTCACCCGGGGGCAGCGTCAACGTGACGTCCCGCCAGATGGCCTGCTTACCGAAGGACTTCGTCAAGCCCTCGATGACCACCTCGGCACCCATCGCACCTCCAGGAGCTGTTCCGCGTCATTGCGCGCCCGCCGCCTCGCGCCACTGGCCGCGAAACCCGCGAACGCGCCTCGATCCCGCGTCAACCAGGTGCAACGAGCTGAGTGCGAACAGGTTACTCACCAGTTTTCTTTTCTGGCCAGCCCCAAGGTCATCGTCATCTCGCCGTGACCCTCGGGACGGCGTCCTCGGCCGAGGCGCAGGACGCACCGTAGTGCACCCACCCCCTTCCCGCAGATCGACGAGGCCCGAAGCGCGTTTAGCGGGCTAAACGCGGTCGCCGGGCGCCGTGGCGACGGCTCGGAACACAGCGAAGGGGCGGGCGCGGTCGCTTAAAAACAAAAGAACCTGCCCCCCACACTGCACAGG
>NZ_JBHYIQ010000030.1:0-3364 GCF_042739895.1 Amycolatopsis sp. NPDC059021 | reverse complement strand
CGCGCCCACAGCGGTTTTCGGGGGCAACCCGGGGGGGGGGGGGGGGGGGGGCGGCGGGCCCAACACCCCGTTGGGGGGGGGCCCCCCCCGCCCCCCCCCCCCCCCTTCGGCGGTACTGCAAGGCGCTGACGCGCCCAAGATCACTTGATGGCGATCTTGGCGCCGGCGGCCTCGAGCTTCTCCTTGGCGGCCTCGGCGGCCTCCTTGTCGACCTTCTCCAGGAGGGCCTTGGGGGCGCTCTCGACGAGCTCCTTGGCCTCCTTCAGGCCCAGGCCCGAGACGACCTCGCGGACGACCTTGATGACCTGGATCTTCTTGTCACCGGCGGACTCGAGGACGACGTCGAACTCGTCCTGCTCCTCGGCGGCGGCCGGAGCGGCGGCACCCGGGGCGGCGGCGACGACGGCGGCCGGGGCGGCGGCGGTGACGTCGAAGGTCTCCTCGAACTCCTTCACGAACTCGGACAGCTCAAGAAGGGTGAGCTCCTTGAAGGCGTCGATCAGCTCGGCGGTGCTCAGCTTCGCCATGATGGCTTTCCTCTCTGAAACGAACTAGACGTTCGGGGGTGGGGTGGTTCAGCTCTCGGCGGGTGCTTCGGCTGCGGTACCGGATTCGCGCTGCTTCTCCTCCAGCGCGGCGGCCAGGCGGGCGACCTGGGACGCCGGCGCCTGGAACAGCGCGGCGGCCTGGGACAGCTTCGCCTTGAACGCGCCGGCGGCCTTGGACAGCAGGACCTCGCGGCTGTCGAGGTCGGCGATCTTGCCGATCTCTTCGACGCTGAGGGCGCGGCCGTCCATGTAGCCGCCCTTGATGACAAGCGCGTTGTTTTCCTTCGCGAAGTCGCGAAGCGCCTTCGCGGCGTCAACCGCCTCACCCTTGACGAAGGCGATGGCGGTCGCACCGACGAACAGGTCCTCGAGGCCCTCGATGCCGGCGTCCTCGGCGGCACGCTTGACGAGGGTGTTCTTCGCGACCCGGTACTTGGCGTTGGTGCCGAGAGCGCGGCGCAGCTGGGACAGCTGGGACACGGAGAGGCCGGTGTACTGGGTAACGACAGTGGCCGAGCTGCTGCGGAAGCTCTCCGCGATCTCGGCGACGGCCGCCACCTTGTCGGGCTTCGCCATGGTCGCCTCCTCTCTTGGCTAGTGTTTCCACTGGCCGAAGAGCCCTTGAAACGACGAAACGCCCCAGCGCAGCAGACGCGGGGCGTTGACACACGGGCACCTTGCGATGCCGCGGGCGAGCCTCGTTCCTCCTGCGCGGGCCGCCCGCCACTGCGGGGCCTTCGTTCCCCGCGCCCATCCGGGCGCCGGGAAAACCAGCGGTCTTCGGTAGAACCGTCGACCAGCATACGGCACCCCTTCCCGCCCTCCTCTCCCACCCCCGCCGTGACCTGCGTTTAGCGGGCTAAACGCGGTCGCCAAGGTGCCCAGGGGGTGGCGGGAGACACGCGGGGAGGCATCATGGTGACGTGGCGGAGCAGCGTGATGACGGAAAGCCGGGACACGACCCCGGCACGGACATCGAACCCGCGAGCGCGGCGCAACCGCCGTCGCCCGCCACCCCCGCACAGCCGCCCGCGCCGCAGCTCGATCCGCAGCAGCTGCGCGAGTTCGAGCAGTTCAAGCAGTTCCAGGACTACCTGCGCTTCACCCAGGCACAGCAGGGCAACCAGCCCGCGCCGACGCCGGAAGGCGGTCTGGTCCCGGCACCGTCCCAGCAACCCGTCCCCCATCAGAACTGGCAGCCGCCGGTCCCGGCCCCGCAGACGGGCCTGCTGGCGCCCGCCGAACGCCCCCGGCCGCGGGTTCCTCGCTGGCTGAAGCGGCTCGGCGGAAAGGTGCTCGGCTGGATCCTCGCGTTCGTGCTGCTCGCCATCGCGGCCACCTGGGCCTACCACCACTTCTTCCCGAGCGACGCCGGGAAGTCGTCCGCGCAGATCGCGGCGGAAGGTGGCGGCACCTACCACTCCAACCACATCTTCTCGACCAACCCGTACGAGGCCGTCCGGTTCGTCTACCACAACATCGCGCAGGGCCGCGTGGACGACGCCTGTGGCCGGTTCAGCTTCGACCCGAAGCAGAACATCGACATCCAGTCCAAGTTCGCCAGGGACATGGGCCAGCCCGACTGCCGGGCCGCGGTCCAGGCCCTCGCCACGCAGGTGACCAGCAAGAACGACTACGCCGAATCGCTGCCCTCGAGTGTTTCCGAGCCGCTTCCCGGGGACACGGTCACGATCGACTCGTGTTCGTACCGTGTGAAAGGCGGTCCGGCGCTGGGCGTCTTCAAGGTGTCCAAGGTCGAAAAGGGGCAATGGATCATCACCGGCCACTCGCCGGGTCCCGCTGCCTGTCCGGCCGCGCCGTCCAGCGCACCCCCGACGAGCTGACCCGCGTTTAGCGGGCTGAACGCGCTCTCCGGCGGCTGCCCAAGTGCGTTTAGCGGGCTAAACGCGGTGGGCGGGGCGCGCCGGGTGATCGGCGGGGTGGGCGGAGAGGAAGTCCACCAGCGCGGCCGAGAAGGCGGGGTTCATGACCGCGGTCATGTGGTCGCCGGGGACGCGGACCAGACGGGCGCCCGCGATGGCGGCGGCGAGGCGTTCGGGTTCGGCGGCCAGTGGGTCCTGCTCCCCGGCGAGGACAAGGGTCGGGACACCGATCGCGGTCAGGTCCATCGGGACGTTCTTCGCGCCGCGCGCGACGGCGGCCAGCGCGTGGCGGTCACCGCCGACGAGATCGACCAGCGCGCGGAACGGCGCCGACGCCGCTGGGAGGTCAGTCGGGTCGTCGGCGAGCATCGCGGTCACGATCTCCTCCGGCCGCACGACCCGGGTGTCGACGCCGCCGAAGTCGACGATCCCGGAGCCGACGCCACCGGTGGCCAGGCAGCGGACGCGCTGGTCCGAAGCGGTCGTGGCCAGCGCGATGATCGCGCCCATCGAATAGCCGACCAGCGACACCTCGTCGAGGCCCAGTTCGTCGAGCAGCGCGGACACGTCCAGCGCCATGGTGTCCTCGGTGTAGCGCTCGGGCTCGTGCGGCTTTTCGGACCGGCCGTGACCCCGCGCGTCGAGCGAGATGACGGTGAAGCCGGCCTCGCGCAGCGCCTCGACGACGCCGGGGCCGATCCAGTTCGCGTTCGTGTCGGCCGCGAAGCCGTGCTGCAGCACCACCGGACGCCGATGCCGCCCATCGCCGTCCCACACCGTGTAGTGCAGTCGGAGCCCGTCGAACGTGGCGAAAGTCGGCATGTCTCCATCAGACACGAAGAAAGGGGGGGCCCCCCCAAAAACGGGGCCCCCCATGTCCGGTAGGTTTTGTACGCCGGTGTGGTAGAACCCCCGGGCCACGCTTGGAGGGTT
>NZ_JBHYIQ010000029.1:95023-100722 GCF_042739895.1 Amycolatopsis sp. NPDC059021 | reverse complement strand
GGGTGCTGTTCGGGGTCGGGCCGCGGTGGGCGCCGTGGGGTCCAGACGACACGGCCGTCTTCCCCACGGGCCCGGAACTCAGGCGCGGACGGCGCCGCCGCCGAACCGCTCACCCGCCGCAGCCACGACGGTCGGAACTCAGGCGCGGACGGCGCCGCCGCCGAACCGCTCACCCGCCGCGGCCACGGCGGTCGGAACTCAGGCGCGGATGGTGGCGCCGAACCGCTCACCCGCTGCGGCCACGGCGGCATCGCGGGCCTTCGTGGCCTCCTCGACGGTCAGCGTCCGGTCCGGTGCCCGGAACCGCAGGCTGTAGGCCAGCGAACGGTTTCCTTCGCCGACCTGCTCGCCGGTGTAGGCGTCGAACAGGGTGATGTCCTCGAGCAGTTCACCCGCTCCGGTGCGCAACGCCTCGGCGAGATCGGCCGAGGGCACGTCCTGGGCGGCGACCAGCGCGACGTCGAGCAGCACCGGCGGATAGCTCGACACGCTCGGCGCCGGGCGCGAGTCCGGCAGCGGGATCGCGTCGAGGTCGAGCTCCATCGCGACGGTGCGCGGCGGCAGGCCCAGTGCCTCGACCACCTTCGGGTGCAGCTCGCCGGCATGCCCGACGGGCCACTCCCCCACCTTGAGCCGCGCGCAACGGCCGGGGTGGAACGGCGGCAGATCGGCGGCGGCCACGGTCAGCTCGACCCCGGCCGCCTCGGCGACCGTCCGCGCGGCCTGCACCGCGTCGGCCCAGTTCGCCTGCTCGCCCTTGCCCCACCAGCCCGCTCGCTGCCGCTGGCCCGCCAGCACGACGCCGACGTGCAGCGGCTGCATCGGCACGGCGGCTTCGAGCACGGCCAGTTCCTCGTCGGATGGCCGCCGGTCGACGCCCAGCGCCGGCACCTTCACCGGGTTCGGCGCCTCCAGCACGACCTGTCCGATGTGGAACAGCGCGACGTCCTTCATCCCGCGGGAAACGTTGCGCTGCAAGGTGTCCAGCAGGCCGGGCAGCAGCGTCGTGGCCAGCTGGTCGCGGTCGGCCTCCAGCGGGTTGCGCACCCGCACCGTCTTGCGGCGCACGTCGTCGGCCGGCAGCCCGAACGCGTCCCACACCGCCGTGCCGACGAACGGGAACGGCAGCACCTCGACGTACCCGGACTCGGCCAGCGCACGCGCGACACCACGGCGGCGGCGCTGCCGTTCGGTGAGCCCGCGGCCGGCGGGCGCGGCGGGCAGGGTGGACGGGATGCTCTCGTAGCCTTCCAGCCGCAAGACCTCTTCGACGAGATCCGCGGGCTGCACGAGGTCGCCGCGCCAGCTCGGCGGGATCGCGGTCACGAACGCCGTGCCGTCGTCACCGGTACCGACGGACACCTTGCAGCCGATCTGGGCGAGCCTGCGGACCGTCACGCCGCGCTCGTACCGCACCCCGGCCACCTTGTCGGGCAGGTTGATCGGCATGATCACCGGCGGGTTCGGCTCGACGCCGCCCTCGTCGGTGCGACCAGGCTGGATCGAGCCGTCGCCGTACTGGCGCAGCAACTGCGCCGCCCGCTCGACCGCCGCGGCACACAGCTGCGGATCGGTGAACCGCTCGAACCGCTTGGCGGCTTCGGAGAAGAGCTTGTGCCGTCGCGCGGTGCGGCTGATCGACGCGGGATCCCAATGCGCCGCCTCGATCAGCACATCGGTGCTCTCCGGCGTGATCTCGGTGCTCGCACCACCCATGGTGCCTGCCAGCGAGATGACCCCGGAGTCGTCGGCGATCACCACGTCGTCGGCGTCGAGCACCCGCTCCGCATCGTCCAAAGTGGTCAGTTTCTCGCCCGGCTTCGCCTTGCGCACCACCAGTTCGCCCCGGACCGAACCGGTCGCGAAGGCGTGCAGCGGATGCCCGAGCTCGAGCATGACGTAGTTCGTGACGTCGACCGCGAGCGAGATCGACCGGATGCCGGCCAGCATCAGCCTGCGGCGCATCCACCACGGGGTCGGGGCGGTGGCGTCGAGATCCTTGACGCGGCGCAGGACGAACCGGCGGCAGCCCTCGGTGTCCTCGATGCGCACCGGCCAGGCGTCGCGGTCGGCCTCCGGGACCTCCCGCTGACCGGGGTCGCCGAAGGGCACGTCCAGCGCGTTCGACAGCTCCCGCGCCAGGCCGCGGATGGACAGCGCGTAGCCGCGGTCCGGGGTCGGGGTCACCTCGACGACCGTGTCGTCCAGGCCGAGCAGTTCCCGCGCTTCGTCACCGGGGCTCGCGGTGCCCGGCGGCAGCACGAGGATGCCGGCGTGGTCGTCGCCGAGGCCGAGTTCGCGCGCCGAGCAGATCATGCCGTCACTGGTGCGGCCGTAGGTCTGCCGCGCGGTGATGGCGAAGTCGCCGGGCAGCACGGCACCGGGCAGCGCGACCACGACGAGGTCGCCCTCGTCGAAGTTGCGGGCACCGCAAATGATCCCGCGGGTCTTCAGCCCGTGCGGCCCCTCGTGTTCGAAGGGGCCGTCGTCGTCATCGTCGTCGGCGCTGTCCGCGTCGAGCGCGGCGTCACCGGTGGCGGGTTCGTCGGCGGACTCCCCGACCTCGACCCGGCAGAACCGGATCGGCTTCTTGAACTCGGTCAGTTCCTCGATCTCGGCCACGCGGCCGACCACCAGGGGGCCGGTCACCGGGCCGAGCCCGCTGACGTCGTCGACCTCGATGCCGATCCGCACGAACGCGTCGACCAGATCCTGGGGCGTCACTTCCTCGCTGACGTCGAGGTGCTCCGTCAGCCAGCTCACCGGAACTCGCACTTACGCCTCAGCTTTCTGCGGGACACCCGCACCCGGTCGGCCCGAATGAGCCGCTTCGCGATGGTCGCTCATTCAGGCCTCCGTCCCGAAGGGAAGAGTGAACCGCACGTCGCCCTCGACCATGTCCCGCATGTCGGGGATGCCGTTGCGGAACTGCAGGGTGCGCTCGATGCCCATGCCGAAGGCGAAACCCGAGTACACCTCGGGGTCGACACCGCAGGCGCGCAGGACGTTCGGGTTGACCATGCCGCAGCCACCCCATTCGACCCAGCCGGGCCCGCCCTTCTTCTCCTCGAACCAGACGTCCACCTCGGCCGAGGGCTCGGTGAACGGGAAGAAATGCGGCCGCAGCCGGGTCTTCGAGCTCTCGCCGAACATCGCGCGGGCGAAGGCGTCGAGGGTGCCCTTCAGGTGGGCCATCGTGATGCCCTTGTCCACGGCCAGCCCCTCGACCTGGGTGAACACCGGGGTGTGCGTGGCGTCCAGCTCGTCGGTGCGGTACGTCCGGCCAGGGCAGACCACGTAGACCGGCAGATCGCGGTGCAGCAGCGTGCGGGCCTGCACCGGCGAGGTGTGCGTGCGCAGCACCAGCCCGGAGTCCTCTTCCCCGACATAGAACGTGTCCTGCAACTGCCGGGCCGGGTGGTCCTTGCCGAAGTTCAGGGCGTCGAAGTTGAACCATTCGGCTTCCAGCTCCGGGCCCTCGGCGATCTCGTAGCCCATCGCGACGAAGGCGTCGGCCACCCGCTCGGAGACGGTGCTGATCGGGTGCCGGGCACCGCGCGGGATCCGGTCCCACGGCAGCGTGACGTCGACGGCTTCCTCGCGCAGCACGCGCTCGTCGCGCTCGGCCTGCAGCTCGGCACGGCGCGTGTCGAAGGCGGCCTGGATGGCTTGGCGCGCTTCGTTCACCCGCTTGCCGGCCTCGGCCTTCTCGGCCTTGGGCAGGGCGCCGATCTCCCGGCGGGCGAGCAGCAGCGGCGACTGGTCACCGAGGTGCGCAGGCTTCACGGCGGCCAGCTCGTCGAGCCCGGCCGCGGCCGCGAACTCCGTCTCGGCTCGCTCGACGGCTTCCCGCAAGGCTTCCTGAGTTAGCACAGCGGGGGCGAGCGCAGCCACGGGCTGGGCATCCTGCTTGTCGTTGGCTTCGGACATAACTCCTCGGCGTCCGGCTGGACTGGTCGGGCCGTGTGGCGACGGCCCCGCCGCACACGCTGAATCTTCAAGCGGGGGAATTCTATGGGATCCCATCGGTGGCCGGACCGTCGCCCTTGGCGGGCCCCTCGGTGGTCACCAAGGGGTGAACGCACCGGTCGGGCAGCACCGGGAGCACACCGCCGGGTGCTACCCGTTCGGCTGACGCGCGGCCATCGCCGTGGTGTAGACGCACACCGCGGCCGCCGTCGCCAGATTGAGGCTTTCCGCCCGTCCGTAGAGCGGAATCCGCACGGCGAGGTCAGTGGCGCCGAGGACGTCGGCGGGCAGGCCGTGTGCCTCGTTGCCGAACACCCACGCGGTCGGCGGTGCGAGGTCGACGCGGTCCAGCTCGGTCTCGGCGTACCCGTGGGCGGCGAGCGTGCGCAACCCGGCGGACGAGCACGCCTCCAGCGCGGCGGAGACGTCGCGGACCCGCGCGATGGCGGGGTGGAAGAGGCTGCCCGCGGCGGCGCGGACGCATTTGCCGTTGTGCGGGTCGACGCTGTCGCCCGCGAGGACCACCGCGTCGGCACCGGCGGCGTCGGCGACGCGGATCACCGTGCCCGCGTTACCGGGGTCGGCGACGTCGACGAGGACGACGACCAGCCGCGCACCGGCCGCCACGACCGTCGAGAGTGGACGGTCGACAAGGGCGCAGACGGCGACGATCCCCTGCGGCGTCACGGTTTCGGAGAGCCCGCCGGCGGCGCGGTCGGTGATCGGCGAGACCGGGACACCGGCCTCGTCCGCCACCGCGAGCAGATTCCCGTACTGCGCCGCCGCGCGTTCGGTGACGAACAACTCGTGGACCGTGCCGCCGCCGTCCCAGGCGTGCGCGAGCGCGGCCTCGACCGCGTTGGCGCCTTCGGCGAGGAACCGGCCGGTCTTGTCGCGTTCCGCGCGCCGGGTCAGCTTGCGCGCAGCAACGACCCGGGGGGTCCGTTCGGTGAACGGAGCCGCCCCGGGCCGGGAAAACAGGCCGCTCAGGCCGACTTCGCTTCGCCGGTCGTCACGTTCGCCTTGGCCAGCTCGGCCAGCGCGGTGAACGCGGCGGCGTCGTTGACCGCCAGGTCGGCGAGGATCTTGCGGTCCACCTCGACACCGGCGGCCTTGAGGCCCTGGATGAACCGGTTGTAGGTCACGCCGTTGGCACGGGCCGCCGCGTTGATCCGGGTGATCCACAGCTGGCGGAAGTCACCCTTGCGGGCGCGGCGGTCCCGGTAGGCGTAGTTGAGCGAGTGGAGCGTCTGCTCCTTGGCCTTGCGGTACAGCCGCGAACGCTGGCCGCGGTAACCGCTGGCCAGTTCGAGAGTTGCGCGACGCTTCTTCTGGGCGTTGACCGCCCGCTTGACGCGTGCCACGGGTCCATCCTGTCAATCTCGGGGGGCGCACCACGCCCCGGGTGTTCAGAACAAAAGCGATGAGGTCAGCGGCCGAGCAGGCGCTTGACGCGGCCCACGTCGTTCTTCGCGACCTCGGTGGTGCCTTCGAGGCGCCGGGTGAGGCGGCTGGACTTCTTCTCCAGCAGGTGGCGACGGCCGGCCTTCTGGCGGCGCAGCTTGCCCGAGCCCGTGACGCGGATCCGCTTGGACGTCCCGCTGTGCGTCTTCATCTTCGGCATGGTTGTTGTCCTCTTCCGTGCGGCGGGGGGGCCGGGGGGGCGCGGGGGGGGGGGCGGTTTGTTGGGGGGGGGGGTGGGGGGCGCCGCGCGCCCCGGGCGCCACAGC
>NZ_JBHYIQ010000029.1:90304-95013 GCF_042739895.1 Amycolatopsis sp. NPDC059021 | reverse complement strand
CGCGCTCCCCCCTGAGCCCCCCCTCTCTCTGCTCATATCTGGGGGGTGCTTTGTAGACGCCCCCCGGGCCGCCCCCCCCGCGCCCCCCTCCGGCCCCCCTGACATGTGCTGGGCGGGCTGTGGCGGGACAGCCCTTCCCGGTGACCGACGAGGTCGGGCGGAGTCAGCCTTCGGGGGCGGGCTCGGCCTTCGCCGTCTTCGGCTTCACGTTCTTGTGCGGGGCCAGCACCATGATCATGTTGCGACCGTCCTGCTTGGGCGACGATTCGACGAAGCCCAGCTCGGTGACGTCGTCGGCGAGCTTCTGCAGCAGCCGGAAACCGAGTTCCGGCCGCGACTGCTCGCGACCGCGGAACATGATCGTGACCTTGACCTTGTTGCCCGCCGCCAGGAAGCGCGACACGTGACCCTTCTTGGTCTCGTAGTCGTGCTGGTCGATCTTGGGGCGCAGCTTCTGTTCCTTGATGACGGTCAGCTGCTGGTTGCGGCGGGACTCACGGGCCTTCTGCGCGCTCTCGTACTTGAACTTGCCGAAGTCCATGAGCTTGCACACCGGCGGGCGTGCCTGTGGCGCGACCTCGACGAGGTCGAGATCGTTTTCCTGCGCGAGCCGCAACGCGTCCTCGATCCGGACGATGCCGACCTGCTCACCAGCCGGCCCGACGAGTCGGACCTCCGGCACCCGGATGCGGTCGTTGATGCGTGTCTCGGAGCTGATGGGGCCTCCTTGGTCAGGTGACTGTTCTCTCGTGCCGACCTGGTGCCCACATAGCGAAGGCCCCGACGCCGAAATCGACGTGCGGGGCCCACTCTTTCCCGATCGCACCCGGCTGACGCCGGGCACTCCGCTCGAACAGCGTTACCGCCGAGCGGGACCGGACCCGGACACCTGTACGGTGACGCGGGTGGGAGCGGGGCTCCACTTGCTGGCCCCCGATCGCTCGGGGGCTGGTCGCTCGTGGAAGGGTACCAGACGTGTCGGAACAACCATCTCAGCAGCCCCCGTATTCCCCGGACGTCCGCGACCTGGAGGACATCCCGAGCGTCGAGGTGATCAGCAGGGCGGCCGTCATGCTGCTCTCGGCGGGCGCCGAGCGCCTCGGCCTCGCCGACGCCGATCCGGCGAACTCGCCGCACCGCGACCTCGACGAAGCGCGCCGGCTGATCACCGCGCTCGCCGGGCTGGTCACCGCCTCGGCCGAATACCTCGGCCTGCACGCCGGCCCGCTGCGCGACGGGCTCCAATCCCTGCAGAAGGCGTTCCGCGAGGCCTCCGCGGTGCCCGACGCACCCGGCCAGGGTCCCGGGGAAAAGTACACCGGCCCCGTCTACTGAACCTCCGCCCACCGGATTCCCTTCCGGATGGGTCTTGTGACAGCTAACATGTTAGATGTGAGTTCCCCTGGGTTGAGCAAGGTAGCGCGCTCCTTGCTGCGCGACGAGGCCTACGAACGCATCCGCAACGCGATCATCGACGGCAGCCTGCCGCCCGGCACCGCGTTGCGCGACGCCGATCTCGCCGAACAGCTCGGCCTTTCCCGGGCGCCCGTTCGCCAGGCGCTCACCCGCCTCGCCGAGGAAGGCCTCGTCGATTCGAAGCCGCAGAGCTACACCCGCGTCGCCGGCTTCGTGCCGGACGACGTCCGCGAAGCACTCGAACTGACCCGCGTGCTGCACGAACTGGCGGTGCGCCGGGCGATGCCGCGGCTCGGCGCGCGCGAAGTCGCCGAGATGCGGGCCGCCAACGACCGGTTCGCCGAGGCCATCGCGACGGGCGACGTCGCGGCCGCCGTCGCCGCCGACGACGAACTGCACGACGTGGCGGTGCGCGCCTGCGGCAACCGCGCGGTCGCCGCGACGATCGACCGGTACACCCCGCTCCTGCGACGGCTGGAGTACGCGCGGTTCGCTTCCCTGCCCGCGCAGCGCTCCGTCCGCAGGCACACCGAACTCATCGACGCGATCGAAGCGGGCGACACCGACCGCGCCGCCGCCGTCATCTCGACCATCTGGACCGACCTCGAACCGCTCCTGGAGGACTGATGCCGTTCGCCAAGTTCCCCCGCTTCCCGCTCCTGTTCGGCCCCTCCCCCGTCCACCCGCTCGAACGGCTCACCGCTGAGCTGGGTGGCGCGTCGATCTGGGCGAAGCGCGAGGACGTGAACTCCGGGATCGCGTTCGGCGGCAACAAGACCAGGAAACTCGAGTTCCTCGTCGCCGACGCGCTGGCCACCGGGGCCGACACGCTCATCTCGATCGGCGGCGTGCAGTCCAACCACACCCGGCAGGTCGCCGCCGCGGCCGCGCGGGCCGGGCTGAAAGCCGTGCTGGTCCAGGAAAGCTGGGTCGACTGGCACGACCCGCTCTACGACAAGGTGGGCAACATCCAGCTGTCACGGATCCTCGGTGCCGACGTGCGGCTGGTCGACGCGGAGTTCGGGATCGGCTTCAAGGAGAGCTGGGAGAACGCGGTCGCGGAGGTCGAGGCGACGGGCGGACGGCCGTACCCGATCCCGGCGGGCGCGTCGGATCACCGGCTGGGCGGGCTCGGCTTCGCCAACTGGGTCGTCGAGCTGCAACGCCAGGAGGCCGAGCTCGGGATCTTCTTCGACACGATCGTCGTCGCGTCGGGCACTGGGAGCACTCAGGCCGGGATGATCGCCGGCGCCGCCCTGGGCGGCCGGCCGCGACGGATCCTCGGCATCGACATCACGGCGAAGCCTGCCGAAACCCGGGACGCGGTGACGAGGATCGCCCGGAACACCGCCGAGCTGATCGGGGCCCGGCCGATCGAGGACGCCGACGTCCTGCTCGACGAGCGCTACCACGCCGGGGTGTACGGCATTCCCGACGAGTCCACTGTGGACGCCATCACCACGCTGGCGCGACTCGAAGGCGTCATCACCGACCCCGTGTACGAGGGCAAGTCGATGGCCGGGCTCATCGACCTGGTCCGCACCGGCGAAATCCCCCGCGACGCGAACGTGCTCTACGCCCACCTCGGCGGCCAGCCCGCGCTGAGCGGCTACACGAGCGTCCTCTGAGCTTGTCTTTTGAGGACCCGGTCGGCGGCATGCACCCAGTTGATCGTGAACGCAGCCCTTGGCCGCTGATCCTCTTGCGCTAGAAGGAAGCTCGATCCAAGGGCCGCGTGGTCGGTGTGCATGACGTCGATCGGGCGCGGACGCTCGGGGACCTGGACCGGTTCCGGCAATGAGCGGCGGCGCGCCCGCTGTGCCGCCGACTCGTTCGCGGCGCACCGACCTCGCCCAGTTGGCCATGCTCCCGGCCAGCCGGGCAGTCCGCGGAACCTCGCGGGTCTCCGTCCTGGGCAGAACGGCGACACGCTGCCCGCGAAGGCCGTCGTGAACCACCGGCGGTCTGGGGCATCGTCCTCAACCCGGCACGAGGTCGACGCATGTTACCGGCACGCCGCGCTAGCGTCGCCGTCATGGACCACGATGACCCGGCGAAACCGCACGGATGGCCAAGTGCTTTCAGACACGTGTCGGCGGCAAACGCAGGTGTCTCCACGGCCATCTTGCCCAGCGTCGTGAATGGCGACGGAAATGACTCCCCCAATTGGGGCATATAATTACAAGGGGGCCGAGCGTGCTTGACGTTGGTCATTTGCCGCCGATAGTGTCTGTTCGGGAGAGGGGAACGAGGGGACAATGCGTACATTTCTGTGTTTTTCCGCAGGTGTTCTGCTTGTCACGTTCTTGACGAGTTGCGCAGACGGGAGCGGGGCTGGCACGCCGACGAGGCCGGCCCCGCCGGTGACGTCGGCGGCGGCGTCACCTACGTCACCGACCCCGCAGCGGATCGCCGCTGATGGACAGGGCGACGAACGGGCCAAGCGTCTGCTGGCGAGGCTGCGGCAGGCGGTTCCGGCGACCGTGCCGGTCACGGATACCGGCGAGTCACGGGTGACCGATCGCGGCGGCGCCGGGGCGTCGGCGTCGTATCACGCGAGTGTCCTCATGCAGCCTGAGCAGCGGTTCTATGCCGCGTTGTCGGCCGAGGTCATGGACCCGCCGACGACGTCCGGCGAGGCTACCTGCGCGCCATGGATGTATGCCTGCAGCACCCGCGAGATCGGTGACACCACCGCGGTCATCACCGGCGACAACGCCTCGCAGACCGTGCTGGTGGACGTGTACCGGGCCGATCACGGCGTGCCGCTGCGCGTGCGGGCCACCCGGTCGGTCACCCGGGACACGTCGCTGTTCTGGCAAGGGGGAACACCGGCCCCGCAAATTCCGGTGAGTACCGACGCACTGGTCGCGCTCGCCGCCTCGCTCATCACCAACCCCGTCTGACAAAAAAGGGTTCCTGGTTTCTGTCGAATCATTGAAATTCGACAGGAGGTCAGTTCTGCGCACAATGCGCTGAACTGAAGTAGTGGTTTACGAAATCAGCAGTGCACGTACTTACTTGGGAGGGTTTTCGTGCGCTTTTCTCATACCAGCAGAAGAACCTACGGTGCCGCGCTGGCGGTGGCGGTGGCCGCCCCGGTGTGCCTGGCTCCGCTCGCGCAGGCGGCACCGGCTGACGAGCCTGGGCAGTTGCTGAAGCTGACCCGGCAGTACCTGCAGGACCGTGCCGGCCGGGGGACCGACCCCCGGCCGGCGGCGCTCACCGGGACGGCACTGACCACGGTGGCGGACCGCTGCGAGGTCCCCGCCCGGCTGGCGGGCGCGTCCGCG
>NZ_JBHYIQ010000029.1:77213-90294 GCF_042739895.1 Amycolatopsis sp. NPDC059021 | reverse complement strand
GGTTTTGCGCGTTGTGGGGGGGGGTCTGGGTGTTCTCTGTGGGGTTTGGGTTTTTCTTCTCCTTTTATGCCCTTTCGGTCGGGGGGGGGGGGGCCCCCCCCCCCCGGGCGCGCGGCGCTCACCGGGACGGCACTGACCTCGGTCGCGGCCAGCAGCCAGTTCACCGCGCGGATGGCGGCCGAGACCGCGCCGCTGGATCAGCTGCGGGAAGCGAGCACCGGTACCCACGCCGAGTACCGCAACGCCGAAGTCGACCTGGTCAACCCGGCGGTGACCGTCACCGGCGACACCGCGCGGGTCACGGTGGAGGAGCGGACCCGGCTGGTGTTCGCGATCCGTGACTCGGCGGACTCGGCGGAGGCGGCCCGGTACCGGGTGCCGCACGTGCTCGACTTCCAGCGCCGCGGGGCCGACTGGGTCCTGGCCGCCGACGCCCTGGACGTCCCGGCCGACAGTCCGGACCCGATCCCCTACGCCCATCCGGTCAAGCTGAAGCCGGCCGTACCGCGCGACCTGGCTCACGAGTCCACTATCCCCAAGGGGATTAAGCCGAACTACCCCGGCGCGAAGCACTGGAGCAGCGCACCGCCGGCCAGCGTCAACGGCGGCGTGCAGATCGACCGCCCGGCCGCGGTCGCCTACGCGCGCAAGTACGCCATCGACTACAACCAGCGGTACGAACGTTTCACCAACGACTGCACCAACTTCGTTTCCCAGGCACTGCGCGCCGGTGGCTGGAGCGACGTCGGCCACGGCGACAACGCCCCGGACCAGTGGTGGGAATACCTCATCAGGGACACCTTCCCCGTGCACAGCAACACCTGGACCGTCGCCCAGAGCTTCGCCGACTTCGGCTACCAGTACTCCCATCGCCTGCGTGGCTACGCCGGGGAAGCCCCGCTGCCCGCGGACGTAATCCTCACGGACTGGGAAAACGGCTCCGACGGCCACATCGACCACGCCATCATCATCACCGAGAACCAGCCCGGCAACGTCGACGACTGGTCGAAGATCAAGGTCACCTACCACTCCAATGACCAGGACAACATCCCGTTGAGCCAGGTGAGGCAGAAGGCTCACCCGCAGACCACCTGGTACTTCGCCGACACCCGCGGCTTCTAGCAGACCGCGTCCGATGAGAACGGGAGGGGCTTCCCGCATGGGAGGCCCCTCCCCGCTGGCGGCCGGTCGCCGCCGTGCCCGCTTTGCGGCTGCTCGGGCGAACTTCGCGCGTACCCGGGTGTTGCTCCGGCATCCGGCAAGGCCTTCCAGGGGACCGGTCCCCGCACCGGACGATACGGTCGTGCGTCGACGTGGAGGGTCTGGCGGAGGTGACGTCGATGCGATGGCCGTTCAGGAGGCGGAAAAGCCCGGTCAGGATCGGTATGAGCCGCGCGGAGGTGCTGAGCCTGCTGGGACCGGCGACCGGCTCCATGACCCACGCCGAGTTCGTACGAGAGGCCCTGGCCGAGGGGGGGGTGGCGCTATCGCGCGGCTGCCGGGCCAGCCTCCCCCTGATCTGGAGTACTGGCTCTACATCGGGGTGCCGGTAGGCCACGAAACGAAGATCGTATTCCGCAACGGCCTGGTGGCGTCGGTACAGACACCCCCGACCCTGAGGTGACGCGGCGTCTCCGGTGCAGCCGGGCGGGACGGGCACTCTTACGCACGACCTGGTGTGAGGCTGCGGGTGGCGGTAGCGCTCGCGGCGACAGAGCTTCGAGTTTGCGTCTCCCCCAGGGGACCTCGCGATGGTCAGGGTTCAAGCGCAGGCCCTGACGGAATTTGACAGTAGACTCTCATTTGAGAGTAGACTGTCGATATCCAAGCAAGGGGGCGTGATGCACGAGAGCGTGGCCGGACGACTCTGGGAAGCGAACCGGATCCGGCGGGCGGGCCCGACGGCGATGGCCGCGCGGCAGCGCGAGCGGCTCGCGGCGCAGGTCGAGTTCGCGCGCCGGAATTCGCCGCTCTACCACCGGCTCTACCGAAACCTGCCGGACCGGGTCACCGATCCCGCGCTGCTGCCGGTGACGAGCAAGAAGACGCTCATGCCGGAGTTCGGCGACTGGGTCACCGACCGGGCGATCACGGCCGAACGGGCGAGGGCGTTCGCGGCGGACCCGGCCACCGCCGGGGAGAGGTTCGCGGACCACTACACGCTGGTGACCACGTCGGGCACCACCGGGACGCCGGGGATCTTCGTGGTGGACGAACGCGCGCTGACGGTGAACGTCGCGCTCGCCGGGCGGATGCGCGCGTCGTGGCTCGGCGCCGCGGACGCGGCGAAGGTCCTCGCCCGGGGTGCGCGGATGGCGATGGTCGTCGCGACCGGCGGGCACTTCCTCGTCGCGGCGGGCTCCCAGCGCGTCTTCGACCACTCGTGGACGGCGAAGGCCGTGCGTACTTTCTCCGCCCACGCCCCGATCGACGAACTGGTGGCCGGGCTGAACGCGTTCCGTCCGGCGATCCTGATCGGCTACGCGAGCGTGCTTTCGTTGCTCGCCAGGGAACAGGAGGCCGGGCGGCTGCGGATCGGCCCCGTCCTGGTCGAACCGGCGGGCGAAGCGCTGAGCCCGGCCGAACGCGCGCGGCTCGGCACGAGCTTCGCGGCCAAGGTCCGCGACACCTACGGCTCGACCGAATGCCCGTTCCTCACCGACGGCTGCGCGGCGGGCTGGTACCACGTGAACACCGACTGGGCGATCGCCGAACCCGTCGACGCGGATCATCGCCCGGTGCCGCCCGGCGAACTGTCGCACACCGTGCTGATCACCAACCTCGCCAACCGGGTGCAGCCGATCCTGCGTTACGACCTCGGTGACCGCGTCCGGCAGCGGCCGGATCCTTGCCCGTGCGGCAATCCCCTGCCCGCGTTCCGCGTGCAGGGCCGCGTCGCCGACTTGCTCACCGTCGGGAACGTGACGATCCCGCCGTTGCTGCTGAACACGGTGGTCGACCGGGTCCCCGGCGTCCGGCAGTTCCAGATCGTGCAGACCGCCCCGGCCGCGTTGCGGGTCCGGCTCGCCTACGGCCCCGGCGCCGACATCGAACAGGTCTGGCGGGAGGTGCGTGCGGGACTGGTCAAGACGCTCGGCCCGGACGTCGTGCTCGACCGGGCCACCGAACCGCCCGAGCAGGGCGCGGGCGGGAAGTTCCGGCCCGTCATCCCGCTTCCCCAGGAGAAGGTCCATGACCACTGACGGACTGCGGGCCCGCAAGAAGGCGCGGACACGGTCGCTCATCCAGCGGCATGCGCTGCGGTTGTTCGCCGAGCAGGGCTACGAAGTGACCACAATGGACCAGATCGCGGCCGCGGCCGAGGTGTCGCCCAGCACCCTGTTCCGTTACTTCCCCGCCAAGGAACAGCTGGTCGTCTCCGACGGCGGCAACCCGGAACTCGCCGCGGCGTTCCGGGCGCAGCCACCTGAGCTGAGCCCGCTGCGGGCGGTGCGGGGCGCGATCCGGCAAGCCTTCGCCGACCTCCCGGCAGCGGAAACCGCCGAACGACGGCAGCGGCAGGCGCTCGTGCTCACCGTGCCCGAACTGTGGACGGCGAGCCTCGGCCACATCCGCGCCACCCAGCGGCTACTGGCCGAACTGGTCGCCGAGCGCACCGGACGCGACCCCGGCGAGGAGGAGGTCCACAGCTTCGCCGGTGCCGTGTTCGGCGTCCTGCTGGAGGTCTGGCTCCGGTGGGCCGAGGACCCGGACCTCGACGCACTGGCCGCGCTCGACGCGGGTCTCGCCCACCTCGAGCGCGGCCTGGCACTCTAGAGCGTCAGTCCAGTACGCAGAGCACGTCGATCTCGACGAGGAGTTCGCCCGGGAGTCCGACGTAGACAGTCGTGCGCGCCGGGTGCGGTCCCTCGCCGATGAGTTCGTTGTAGACCTCATTGAACGGCGCGAAGTGCGCGGTGTCGGTGAGGTAGACACGCACCATCACCGCGTCGGCGAGGCTCGAACCGGCCGCCTCG
Organism: Amycolatopsis sp. NPDC059021; assembly: GCF_042739895.1. Lineage (NCBI taxonomy): Bacteria > Bacillati > Actinomycetota > Actinomycetes > Pseudonocardiales > Pseudonocardiaceae > Amycolatopsis > Amycolatopsis sp. NPDC059021. The sequence continues at coordinate 86,317 of NZ_JBHYIQ010000029.1, read as the reverse complement.
AGCACGGCTTCGATGTTCTTGAACGTCTGCCGGGTCTGGCCGACGACGTCCTCACCGACGACCGCGCCGGTGGCGGGGTCGAACCCGACCTGGCCGGCGACCTGCAGGATGTTTCCCTTGCGGACGGCCTGCGAGAACTTCGCCGGCGGCTTCGGCGCGTTCTCCGTGGAAACTGCCGTCTTGCTCATCAGTGCCCCTTTCGGTTCCCCGTCCATCCACTGTGGACGGAAGCTTCTTCGGTGGCGGCCAGCAGCTCCGGGACGAGCGCGAGCAGGCCGTCGAAGTCGAGCAGTACCTTGGGCACCGACATCGACGCCGCGGCCAGCACTTCGCCGTCCGCTCCCCGGATCGGCGCGGCGACGCAGTGGATGAAGTCCTCGTGCTCGGCGTCGTCCACCGCGTACCCGCGCTCGGCGACGCGTACCAGCTCGGCCAGGAACGCCTCGGGCGAGGCGATCGTGTTCGGCGTGAGCACGACGTAGTCGATCGACCGCGCGATCTCCTCCCGCCGCGCCGCGGGCATGGCCGCCACCAACACCTTACCGACGGCCGTGCAGTGCAGCGGCGCGCGCTTGCCGATCCGCGAATACATCCGGACCGAATGCCTGCCCTCGTACTTGTCGATGTAGACGACCTCGCCGTCCTCGTAGCTGGCGAGGTGCACGGTGTGCCCGGTGCGCTCGTTCAACGCGGCGAGCGCGGGCTGCGCGCTGCGCCGCACGTCGTTGCTCTCCAGTGCCTGGTTCGCGAGGTCGAACAGCGCGCTGCCCAGCCGGTAGTGCCGTGCGCCTTCCCGCCGGACGAAGTGGTGCGACTCCAGCGTGCGCAGCAGCCGCAACACGGTCGACTTGTGCACGCCGATCTCTTCGGCGAGCTGATCGAGCGTCCTCGGTTCCTTCGTCAGCTCGCGCAACAACGTCAGCGCCCTGTCCAGACTCTGACTCATGCGATCGCCTCGCTCCGCGAGACAGTGTTGAATCCCTTTTGGCGCATGATATCCATGATTCGCTCGCAAGCTTCGCTCATGCCATCACCCCCGTCCCCGTCAGCCGTGCCGCGGCCCAGCTCTCGGCGTCGGCGGTGAGCAGACTGTCCACAACGGACGCTTCCAGCGGCGCGCCGACATCGTCGTGCGTGAGCAAGGTCGCCGCCGCCTGGAGATGCCCGCGCCGCAACCGGGTCAGCGGATCGGCTCCGGCGAGCGTCGCGGCCAGGAATCCGGCGGCGAAGGCGTCACCCGCGCCGACCGGTTCGACGACGTCCACTCGCAACGCCGGCGAGAACAACGGCTCGGCGTCGCGCTCGACCAGTGTCGCGCCGCGTTCGCCGTGCTTGACGACCAGCGTGTCCGGCCCCGGCAGGAGCGCACGCAGCCGTCCCGGATCGCCCGTGCCCCAGACCTTTCGGGCCTCGTCGTCCCCGGTGAGCACGATGTCGGCGGCGCCCGCCAGTTCCGCGAGCAGCGAGACGTCCCGCCCCGCCCAGAGCGCGGGCCGGTAGTTGACGTCGAACGAGACGCGCGTGTCCCCGCGCGGCGCGGCGAGCAACGCACGCACCAGCTCCAGGCAGGACTCCGACAGCGCCGGGGTGATCCCGGACAGATGCAGCACCCGGACGCCGGCGAGGTCGACGCGGTCGAGCACGTCGAGTCCCATCGCCGAGGCCGCCGACCCCGCGCGGTAGTAGCGCACCGGGCTGCCCTGCGCGCCGGATTCCTTGAGGTAGAGCCCGGTCGGGCGCACCGGGTCGACGGCGACGCCGCTGACGTCGACGCCGGCGGCCGCGATCTCCCGCACCATCGCGCGGCCGAACGGATCGTCACCGACCGCGCTCACCCAGCCACTGGACACGCCAAGGCCGGGAAGATGACAGGCCACATTGGACTCGGCGCCGCCGATCGTGCGCAGCCAGGTGCGCACGTCTTCCGGTGGCCCGGGTTCGGCGGGCACGAACAGCGCCATCGACTCGCCAATGCACAGCACGTCCGGCGCGCATGTCACGTCCTGATCTCCTGTCGTTCTTCCGCCGTTGACCTCTCGCGGGACGGATGCTACACCTAACCCACGCATTCTGCGCAACGCTCGTTGCAAGTTACGCAACGGCACCGGACAACCGAGGTGGTCACTGATGTCCCCCGAGAACACCGTCTGCACCATGGACACCGCCGCGGTGGCGGCCGTGGCCGAGGAGCGGATCGACTGGCGGTTCCGCTCGGTGTCCCCCGCGCTGGCCGGACTCACCCTCGCCGAAGCGGCCCGACGCCGCGCGCGGTTGTTCGACGACGGCTTCTTCGGCCCGTTCGTGGTGCTCGACGCCGAAGCGCTGGAGCACAATCTCGCCACGATGGCGGACTGGTGCGCCGCGCGCGGAGTCGTGCTCGCCCCGCACGGGAAGACCACCATGGCGCCGCAGGTGTTCGCGCGTCAGATCGCGCACGGCGCCTGGGGCATCACCGCGGCGAACGCCGGGCACATCCGGATCTACCGCGCGTTCGGGGTGTCCCGCATCCTGCTGGCCAATCAGCTGCTCGACCCCGCCGGACTGCGCTGGATCGCCACCGAACTCGCCGCTGATCCGGCGTTCGAGTTCGTGTGCTGGGTCGATTCGGTGCGCGGCGTCGAGCTGATGACCGAAGCACTCGCCGGGACGAAGCGCCCGGTGGACGTCCTCGTGGAACTCGGCGCGGACGGCGGCAGGACCGGCGTACGGGACCAGGAGACCGCGCTCGCGGTCGCCGAAGCCGTGCACGCGAGCCCCGCGTTGCGGTTACGTGGCACCGGCGGCTACGAAGGCGCCTTGTCGCACGGCACCGACGACGCGTCGCTGACCAAGATCAGTTCCTATGCAGACACTCTCCGCGACGCGGTGATCTCCTTCGCGGACAAGGGTTTGCTCGACGACGCCGGACAGGTGATCGTCACCGCAGGCGGGAGCGCGTACTTCGACAGGGTCGCCGATGAGCTGACGAAACCTTGGCCGGACGGGCTCGACGTGCTCCCGGTGCTGCGCAGCGGCGCGTACGTGACGCACGACGACGGGTTCTACCGCGAGATCTCCCCGCTCGGCGGCCATCCGCGCATCGCGGACGTCCCGCCGTTCCGGCCCGCGCTGCGTGCCTGGGCGCAGGTGACGTCGAAACCCTCGGACGAGCTGGCGTTGCTGACGATCGGCAAGCGCGACGCCTCCTTCGACGAGGGCATGCCCGAACCGCAGCTGCACCGGAGGGCGAGCGGCGAGATCACCGAGCTGGCCGGGCACACCGTCACCAAGCTCAACGACCAGCACGCCTTCCTCGCCCTGCCGTCGGGATCCGGGATCGAGGTCGGCGACTGGGTCGCGCTGGGGGTTTCGCATCCGTGCACGGTGTTCGACAAGTGGCCGCTGCTGCCGGTGGTGGACACCGACGGCGAGACGGTCATCGACTTCGTCCGCACCCACTTCTGAGGCGGGACACATGGACATCGTCATCCGCGGGGCGCTCGTCGCCGACGGCACCGGTGACCCGCTCACCCGCCACGACGTCGGCATCACCGGCGGGCGGATCGCGAGTGTCGCCGAAGCCGGGTCACTGGCCGGGCGGCGGCACATCGACGCCGACGGGCTCGTCCTCGCGCCCGGGTTCATCGACATGCACTCGCATTCCGACTTGCAGCTGCTGGCCAACCCGGATCATCTGGCGAAGCTGTCGCAGGGCGTGACCACCGAGGTCCTCGGCCAGGACGGGCTCTCCTACGCCCCGGTCGACGACGCGACCCTCGAGGCGCTGCGTCAGCAGCTCGCGGGCTGGAACGACGACCCGGCCGGATTCGACTGGAACTGGCGGTCGGTCGGCGAGTACCTCGACCGGCTTGACCAGGGCGTCGCCGTCAACGCCGCCTACCTCGTCCCGCAGGGCACGGTCCGGATGCTCGCGCTCGGCTGGGAGGACCGGCCCGCCACCGAGGCCGAGCTGAACCGGATGAAAGAACTGGTCGCGACCGGGCTCGGCGAGGGCGCCGCCGGGATGTCCTCCGGGCTGACCTACACCCCGGGCATGTACGCGGACACGGACGAACTGGTCGAACTGTGCCGCGTCGTCGGTGAGCTGGGCGGGTTCTACAGCCCGCACCACCGCAGCTACGGCCGCGGCGCACTGGAGGCGTTCGCGGAGATGATCGACGTCTCCCGGCGGTCGGCCTGCCCGCTGCACCTGGCGCACGCGACGATGAACTTCTCGGTGAACAAGGGCAAGGCGCCACAGCTGCTGTCCCTTTTGGACGAAGCACTCGACGACGGCTGCGACATCACCCTCGACACCTACCCGTACCTTCCCGGCGCCACCTATCTTTCCGCGCTGTTGCCGAGCTGGGCCACCGAAGGCGGACTGGACGCGACGCTCACCCGTCTGTCCGATGTGGACACGCGCGAACGGATCCGCGCGGAGATCGAGGAGTCCGGTTCGGACGGTGCGCACGGGGTGCCGATCGACTGGGACAGCATCGAGATCAACGGCGTGCGACGCGAGGAGAACGCTTTCCTCGTCGGTCACAGCGTCGCCGCCTCGGCTCGCACCGCGGGAAAACCCCCGGCGGAGCTGTACTTCGACGTCCTGCTCGGCGAACGGCTCGGCACGTCGTGCCTGATGCACGTCGGGCACGAGGAGAACGTCCAGGCGATCATGCGGCACCGCACGCACACCGGCGGGAGCGACGGCCTGCTCGTCGGCGCCCGGCCGCACCCGCGTGCCTGGGGCACCTTCCCCCGCTATCTCGCTCGTTACGTCCGCGAACTGGGCGTACTCGACCTCGCAGAGTGCGTGGCACACCTGACCGGGCGCGCGGCACGACGGCTGCGGCTGACCGATCGCGGGCTGGTCCGCGCCGGGTACGCCGCCGACCTGGTGCTGTTCGACCCCGAGTCCATTCAGGACACCGCGACCTTCGACGACCCGCGGCAGCCCGCCGCCGGACTCCCCCATGTCTTCGTCAACGGCGTCGCCGCCATCGACGACGGTCACCCCACCGGCGCGCTCGCCGGTCATTCACTGCGCAATCCCGGGAGACGCCGATGATCCACTGGCTGCAAGCCACCACGCCGGGCCTGCTGACGCTCGCCGCGGTCTCCATCGCGGTCCTGCTGCTGCTCATCATCCGGTTCAAGGTGGAACCGTTCATCGCGCTGATCGTGGTCGGCCTGCTGACCGCGCTCGCCGCGGGCGTCCCGGTGGGGACGCTGGTCGGCACCGCGCAGAAGACGTCGGATTCCTTGCTGGAGAAGGGTTTCGGCGGAATCCTCGGGCACATCACCGCGATCGTCGGGCTGGGCACGCTGCTCGGCGCGATCCTGGAGAAATCCGGGGGCGCGCGGGTGCTGACCACCGCGCTGCTGCGGTCCTTCGGCGAGAAGCGGGCACCGCTCGCGATGGGCATCGCCGGGCTCATCTTCGGTATCCCGGTCTTCTTCGACATCGGGATCTTCGTGCTGGCGCCGCTGGTCTACGCCGCCGCGAAGCAGGGTGGCCGCTCGATCGTGCTGTACTGCATGCCGCTGCTGGCCGGGCTTTCCATCACCCACGCGTTCCTGCCACCGCACCCCGGCCCGGTCGCGGCCGCCGGGCTGCTGCACGTCGACCTCGGCTGGGTCATCCTGATGGGCGCGGTCTGCGGGATCCCGGCGTGGTTCATCGGCGGGGTCCTGTATTCGAGCTGGATCGGCAAGAAGGTCGACGTCCCGCTCGCCGAGGACTTCGCGAAGCTCGCGGGCGAGGGCGAAGAGGTCGAGAACCCGCCGTCGCTCGGGCTCGTCGCCTCGATCATCGCGGTGCCGATGGTGCTGATCCTGATCGGCACGTTCGGGAGCATCTGGCTGCCGAAGGGCTCGACCGCTGCGGGGGTCGCCGCGTTCGTGGGCACACCCGCCGTCGCGCTGACCATCGCGGTGCTGCTGGCGTCGTGGCTGCTCGGGACACGCCGGGGCATGACCGGGAAGGCGCTCGCGGAGCTGTCTTCGGCGTCGCTGCGGCCCGTGGCCATGATCCTGCTCGTGATCGGCGCCGGTGCGTTCTTCGGCGCGGTGCTGTCCGCGACGGGCATCGGCAAGGCCGTGGCCGGTTCGCTCGGCGACGCGGGGCTGCCGGTGATCCTGTCCGCGTATGTGATCAGCTGCGGCCTGCGGATCGCACAGGGCTCCGCGACCGTCGCGATCGTGACGACCGGCGGGATCATCGCGCCGACGGTGGCCGAGCTGCACTACTCGCAGGCCCAGCTCGCGCTGCTCGTGGTCGCGATCTCGGCCGGGTCGATCATCGCCTCGCACGTCAACGACGGCGGTTTCTGGATCGTTTCGCGGTACTTCGGGCTTTCCGTGGCGGACACCCTCAAGACGTGGACGGCCCTGGAAACAGTCCTTTCCGTTTCGGGTTTCGGCGTGGCAGCATTGCTCATGGCTGTGGTCTAAACCACTCACGGCCAGGCGCACCTACCACGCCTCACCTACCACTGGGAGACGACACGATGGCTGGGCTTTCTCGACGTACCTTCCTCGGCGGCGTCGGCGCCGCCGGACTCGGCACCGTCCTCGGCGCGCAGTTCGCGAACACGGCGAGCGCGGCGCCCGCGACACCCGATGCCTGCGTCGCCGACCCGACGGCGTATATCGGCAGCTACACCAGCGCGTCGCCTGCCGGGCACGGGCTCGACGTCTCCGGGCGCGCCGGCACCGCGCCCGCGCTCAAGCCGGTCAAGACCGTGCCGGGTGTCCCGGACGCGTCGTGGTTCGACCTGAGCAAGGACCGCCGCACGCTCTACGTGACCAACGAGGGCGAGCCGAACGGCAAGATCTCCGCGTTGAACGTCGACAACCCGGCCAAGCCCCGGCTGCTGGGCGCCGTGTCGTCGAAGGGCAGCGCGCCCACCCACCTTTCCGTGCACCCGAGCCAGAAGTACGTGCTGGCGGCCAACTACGGCACCGGCACCGTCGTGGTGCTGCCGATCCTCGCCGGGGGCAAGCTCGGCGAGGCGACCGATCTGGTGAAGCACGTCGGCGCCGAGCGGGACGCGCACGCCCACCAGGTGGTCAGCGATCCGACCGGGCACTGGGTGCTCTCGGTGGACCTCGGCGCCGATTCGGTGTACGTCTACAAGCTGAACCTCGGCACCGGGAAGCTGACGCTGAACCAGCAGCTCAAGCTGCCCTCCGGCGCCGGGCCGCGGCATCTGGTGTTTCACCCGAACGGCCGCTACGCCTACATCGTCGGCGAGCTGCGCCCCGAGGTCACGGTCGCGAGCTGGGACGCCACCGCGGGTAAGCTCACTGCGCTCTCCGTGGTCCCGGCCGTGCCGCCGGGCAGCACCGGCGACCTGTACCCCGGCGAGATCATCACCTCGCGGGACGGCAGGTTCGTCTACGCCACCGTCCGCGGGCCGAACACGCTCGCCACCTTCACCACCGCCGACGGCGGGAAGACCTTGAAGCTCGTGTCCACTGTGGTCAGTGGGGGCAACTGGCCGCGGCACGTCGCACTCGACGCGACCGAGAAGTGGTTCTACGTCTCGAACCAGCGCTCCGGCACCGTCACCTGGCTCCCCCGCGACCCGGCGACCGGTCTGCCGGGCGCGGTCGCCGGGTCACTCGCCGTTCCGTCGGTGAACTCGGTGTTCTTCGCCTGATCCGGCTTTCCGATCCAGCAACGCCGCTGATTTTCTGGAGGATTGATGAGATTCCGCCGTACCCTCACCGGGCTGGCCGCCGTCGGCCTGCTCGCCGGCTGCGCGCCCGCGCAGTCCGGTCCCGCCGGCTCCGGCGGGGACGAGAAGACCGGCACCGTACGGGTCTGGCTCTTCGACGAGGCCAACCGGGCGCCCAAGGAAGCCGCGGTCAAGGAGGCGATCGCGGAGTTCAAGGCCGCGCATTCCGGCGCCGAGGTCGACGTGCAGTGGGTCCCGGTCGAGGGACGGGCGGACAAGTTCTCCGGCGCGTTCAACGATCCGTCGAACGCGCCCGACGTCGCCGAGTTCGGCAACACCGACGTGGCCAGCTACGCGACCACGGGCGCGTTGTCGGACCTCGGCGCGGATCTCGCGTCGTGGCCGGAGGGCAAGGACCTCATCCCGTCCGTGCTGGACACCGCGAAATCCGGCGGGAAGACCTACGGCCTGCCGTGGTTCACCGGCATCCGCGCGCTGTACTACCGCACCGACGTCTTCACCGAACTCGGGATCCAGCCGCCGAAGACGATCGCCGAGCTGACCGAGGCCGCACGCAAGATCCGGAGTGCGAAACCGGATATGTACGGGATCTCGGTCGGCGGCAAGTACACCTACGCGATGCTCCCGTTCCTGTGGGCCTCCGGTGGCGAACTGGCCAAACAGGACGGTGCGAAGTGGACGTCCACTGTGAACTCCGAGCAGGCGAAGGCAGGCGTCACGGCCTACGCGAGCCTGCTCAAGGACGACATCTGCCCGCCCGCCCAGTGCGCGAACCTCACCGGCACCCAGAGCGTGCAGGCCTTCGCGGGTGGCAAGGCCGGGATGACCATCGGCGGTGACTTCAACCGCAAGGCCGTCGACCAGGGCGCGGTCAAGGGCAAGTACGCGGTGCTCCCGATTCCCGGCACGCAGGCGGGGGCGACCGCGCCGGCGTTCGCGGGCGGCAACCTGCTCGGCGTGTTCGGCGCGAGCAAGCGCCACGGGCTCGCGGTCGACTTCGTGAAGCTGCTGGGCGGCGCGAAGTACCAGGAGAAGATGTACACCGCGATGGGGAACCTGCCGACGCTCAAGGGCGTGCAGGAGAAACTCGCCGCGAACGACGCCTTCCTGAAGCCGTTCGTCGACAGCATCCAGGCGGGCACGAAGTTCGTGCCGAGCACCCCGGCGTGGTCCAAGATCGACAGCCAGAACGTGCTGCCCACCGCGGTCCAGCAGATCGCGACCGGGGCGAAGGATCCCGCGGCCGCGCTGGCCGGGGCGGCCGAGGCGATGAACAAGGCGTTCGGGTAGGCGATGGTCACCCAGCAACTGCCGGTCGCGGGGGGGGGGCCCCCCGCCCCCCCCCCCCGCCGCGCGGCGGGGGGGGGGGGGCGCGGGGGCGGGGGGGCGGCCCCCCCCCCCCCGGCGCGCGCGCGCCCG
>NZ_JBHYIQ010000029.1:67120-77203 GCF_042739895.1 Amycolatopsis sp. NPDC059021 | reverse complement strand
TTTTTATTTTTGGGGGGCTGTGTATTTGTTTTATACGTGACGGGTTGGGCTTGTGACCCCCACAACCGGCGGGGCGCCGCCCGGGCCCCCCCCCCCCCGCCCCCTTGGGGGGGGGGGGGGCGCCGGGACGGCCGGGCCGCCGCGCTCTACCTCGCCCCGGCGGGGATCCTGCTCGCCGCGGTCCTCGCGTACCCGATCTACCAGCTCGTCGTCATCTCGTTCTACGACTACGGGCAGTCCCAGGCCGCGGGCACCGCCCCGCTGGTGTTCCTCGGCGCCGCCAACTACACCGAACTGCTGGCCAATCTGCAGTTCTGGACCGTGCTCGGCAAGACCGTCGGGTTCGGCGCGGTGTGCGTGGTGGGCGGGCTGGTGGTCGGCACCGGGCTCGCCGTGCTCGCCAGCCGCGTCCGGGCGCTGCCCAGGATCCTGCTGTTCCTAGCGGCGCTCGGCGCGTGGGCGACGCCCGCGATGGCCGGATCGTATGTCTGGCTGTTCCTGTTCGACACCGATTTCGGGATCGTCAACGAGGTGCTCTCGGGCCTCGGGTTCAGCTCGATGGCCCACCACTCGTGGACCTTCGGGACGTTCGACGCGTTCGGGCTGGTGGCCGCCGAGGTGATCTGGTGCTCGTTCCCGTTCGTCATGGTGACGATGTACGCGGGCATCAAGGGGATCCCCGACGAGGTGCTGGAGGCCGCGTCGCTGGACGGCGCGTCCGGCTGGCGGACGACCTGGTCGGTGATCCTGCCGATGGTGCGGCCGCTGCTGATGATCGCGACCATCCAGTCGATCATCTGGGACTTCAAGATCTTCACCCAGATCTACGTGATGACCAACGGCGGCGGCGTGGCCGGGCGCAACCTCGTGCTCAACGTCTACGCCTACCAGCAGGCCTTCGCCGGGCAGGAATACGGGCTCGGGTCGGCGATCGGAGTCGTGATGACGCTGTTGCTCCTGTCGATCACCGGGCTCTACGTCCGGTCACAGCACCGGAGCGCGGCATGGGTGTGATGCCACTGAGTGCGGCGAAACCGCGCCGCGTCCGGCGTCCCGGCAGGCTGATCGCCGAGATCGTCACCGTGGTGATCGCCGGGATGGTCGCGTTCCCGCTGTACTGGATGGTGCTCTCGGCGTTCAAGCCAGCGGGTGAAATCCAGTCCGCGCACCCGAAACCGTGGACGTTCGCGCCCACTTTGGACAGTTTCACCCGGGTGCTCACGGTGTCCGGCTTCGGGCGGTTCTTCCTCAACAGCCTGCTCGTCGCGGTCGTCGTCGTGGTGTTGTCGCTGCTGCTGTCGTTCCTGTCCGCGGTCGCGCTGACCCGGTTCCGTTTCAAGGGACGCACCGTGCTGCTGATCATGATCCTGGTGGCACAGATGGTCCCGGTGGAAGCGCTGACGATCCCGCTGTTCTTCCTGATGCGCTCGATCGGCGGCGTCGTCCCGTCCTTCGGGCTGAACGAGCTGGGCTCGCTGGTACTGGTGCACCTGGCGTTCAGCCTGCCGCTGGCGATCTGGATGCTGCGCGGGTTCGTCGCGGCGGTGCCGGTCGAACTGGAGGAGGCCGCGAAGCTCGACGGTGCTTCACGGATGCGGTTCACCTGGCAGATCCTGTTCCCGCTGGTGGCTCCCGGCCTGGTGGCGGTCAGTGTGCTGGCGTTCATCCACGCCTGGAACGACTTCCTGTTCGCGAAGACGTTCATCATCTCCAAGACCGAAAACCAGACGCTGCCGCAGGCGATCCTGGTGTTCTTCAAACCGGAGGACACCGACTGGGGCGCGGTGATGGCGTCCTCGACCCTCATGACGATCCCAGTACTGGTCTTCTTCATCTTCGTCCAGCGACGCCTGGTCTCCGGACTGGGCGGCGCGGTGAAAGGCTGACATGCACGGATTCGAAACCCTGCTCCCCCGCCCGGTCTCGGTGACCCCGCTGCCCGGCGAATGCGCGTGGCCCGCCGAGGTCACCGTGCGGTCCGGTGCGGACCTGCCCGCGGAGGGCTACCGGCTGGAAATCGACCCCGGCGGCGTCACCCTGCACGTCGCCGACGCGGCCGGCGAGGTGTACGGGCGGCAGACCCTGCGTCAGCTCGCCGGGCCGGACGCGTTCCGCGCCGCACCCCTCCACAGTGGACCGTCCACTGTGCCCTGCGGGGTGATCGAGGATCATCCCCGCTACGGCTGGCGAGGCTGTCTGTTCGACGTCGCGCGGAACTTCCGCACCAAGGCGGAGGTGCTGCGGTTCATCGATCTCCTCGCCGCACACAAGCTCAACGTGCTGCACTTCCACCTGACCGACGACCAAGGCTGGCGGATCGAGGTGCCGGAGTTCCCCCGGCTGACCGAAATCGCCTCCTGGCGTAGGGAGTCGATGGTCGGGCGGCACGACGGCCCGGAGCGCGACGGCCGTCCGCACGGCGGCTTCTACACCACCGACGACCTGCGGGAGATCGTCGCCTACGCGGCGGCGCGCGCGGTCACCGTCGTGCCCGAGATCGACGTCCCCGGCCACGCGCGGGCCGCGATCACCGCCTACCCGGAACTCGGGCCGGACTCCGGGACCCCTTGGGAAGTCTGGACTTCATGGGGTGTCAGCACCTCGCTGCTCAACCCTGTCGAGTCCACATTGGATTTCTTCCGCCGGGTTTTCGACCATGTGCTCGACATCTTCCCGTCGGAGGTGATCTGCGTCGGCGGCGACGAGGTCCCCGGCGCAACCCAGGCCCACGCCCGGTTCGTGGCGGACCTCGCGCGGTACCTGACCTCGCGTGGACGTCGCGCGCACGGCTGGGACGAGGTTCTCGACTCCGACGACCTGCCGCCCATGGTGATCGGGGCCTGGCGGGAGGAGGCCGCGGGCATCAAGGCGGCCGAGGCGGGCCACGACGTCGTGCTGTGCCCCGAGGACCGGGTCTACCTCGACCACCGGCAGTCGGATCACCCCGACGAGCCGATCCCGGTCGGTTTCGTCCAGACGCTCGAGCACATGTACGGGTACGAGCCCGCGCTGGACGGGCCGCGGATGCTCGGCGTGCAGGCACAGTTGTGGAGCGAGCATCTGGACACCGTGCGCCGGGCGGACTACGCCGCGTTCCCCCGCCTGTGCGCGGTCGCGGAGGTCGCCTGGAGCCCGGCCGGCCGCGACTTCGCCGAGTTCCTGCCGCGACTGCGGGATCACCACCTGCCGCGGCTGGACGCGCTCGGCGTCGAGTACCGGCCGCTCGACGGACCCCACCCGTGGCAGACGCGCCCCGGTGTCCCGGGCCGTCCGCGCTGATTCCGCGATAACCCCGGCACTGGGCTCTGAAGGCCACCTTGAGGGACGCCAACGCCCTCAAGGTGGCCTTCAGAGCATGTCGGGTGCGGCAGGGTCGACCCACTTCAGGTGCGCGGTGACGTTCGCCGGCCGGGCGAACCAGCGCAGCGCGCGTTCCGGCGCGCCGAGGACCAGCCGTCGGCGGCCGTCGGGCGTGACCACCTCGGCGCGGTTCTCGAACGCCATACCCCACGCCCCGACCCTGGCGTCCACCCGATCGCCGTACACCTGCACCACCGCGAACAGCCGGGGCGCGTCCTCGGCCACCATCTCCGCCACTGCCTCGTCGAATCCCTCGGGCGTGTCGAGCGGATCGAGCATCTCCTGGTTGTCGTCCGCCTCCGCGGAATCAGCCTGGTCGCCGGTCATCGCTGCCTCCTCCATCGCGACGCGCCCATCGCGCGTCCTCCCTGGTCCGGCCCCGATCGCCGAGTAGTGTCCAGCACCACAGAGATCCGGGTCACAGTGAGCATACTACAATCTGAGCATGCTCAAACTGGGACCACTAAAAACGGGGAGGCCATGATGGCGTCCGGACAGAGCCCGACCGCGCTCAAGTGGTGGTTCGCCATGGAGATGCGGCGCATGCGCGACAGCGCGGGCCTCACGCGGGACGAGGTCGCGCAGGCGGTCAAGGGCAGCGTGCCCGCCGTCGGTCACATCGAGGCGGGCCGCTCGCTGCCGAAACCCCTGGAACTGGACAAGATGCTGGAGATCTTCGGTCAGTCCGAGCGCGCGGACTTCTTCCACGACCTGCGGGCGCGGGCGAAGCGGGGCAAGGACTGGTGGATCGGCTTCGAGCCCTCGGTAAGCAACTATGTCAGCCACCTGAACCTGTTTCTCGGCCTGGAATCCTCCTCACCGCAGATCGAGAGCTGGGACGCGCTCGTGCCGCCCGGCCTGTTCCAAACGCCGGAGTACGCCGAGGCAGTCATCCGCGCCGGACGTTCCGGCATGCCGATCAAGGAGATCCGGAAGCTGGTCGAACTGCGGATGACCCGGCAACGCGAAGTACTGGAACGCGAACAGCCACCGAAGATCTGGCGTGTCATCGACGAGGCCGCACTCCGGCGCGTTGTCGGTAGCCCCGAGGTAACGAAGGCACAACTGGAGCAGCTCGCGACGCTGGCCGAACGGCCCGGCATCGATCTGCAGATCCTTCCACTGGACGCGGGCGCACACAACGGCACCGAGGGCACCTTCACTATCCTGACGGCGCCGCCAGAGCTGGAGAACTATCCGGGCTGTGTCTACGTGGAGACCCTTGTCAAAGGCTATTACTACGAGGAGCTTGAGGAGATCACCAGGTACCGTAACGCCCTGACGCGCTTGCGCGTGCAGGCCACGAAACCGAAGGACTCCCCCACTCTCCTCCGCCGGATAGCAAAGGATCTGCGATCACCATGACGTATGAGGACCCGGCCACCGCTCTCGCCGCCGCTACCGACTGGCACAAGGCCAGCTACAGCCAGGGTGGTGAGAACGGCTGCGTCGAGGTCGGCACCGTCCCCGGCCTGGTCGGCGTCCGGGACACCAAACTCGGTGCCGCCAGCCCGATCCTCGCCTTCGCCCCCGCTTCCTGGACCGCGTTCCTCACTGACCTCCGCACCCGCTGACCCTGGTCAGCTGAGTGTCATGTGCACCGTGCCGGCAGGCCGGTCCAGCCAGATTCGTTGTTCCTGGGGCGTCACGAGCAGGCCGAATCGATCGATTCCGGGTTCGCCGTGCTGGTGCCACCAGTGGTAGGCGGCTTCGGCTTCGTCCCAGAGTTTGCGGGGGCCGGTCTGCTGAGCGGTGAGTTTTCCGGCGGCCAGATCGGCGTCAAGCCGGGCCCAGGAGCGGCTTTCCGGATCCGCGATCTCGACGTGGTGGTGTCCGTCGTGATCGATGTCGTAGTCCACGGTGAGGCTGCACTCGGGCAAGCGGGCGCCGATGGCGAACCCGGCTTCGGTCGCGGTGATCATGCGGTAGATGTCGTGGCCGCCAAGGTGGATGTCGCGCCGGTCGGCGCGTTCGATTTCCTCCGCTGGTGGTTGGTAGAGGTACCGGCGCTGGGCGCGCAGGCGCATGAATCGCAGTGGTTCGCCGAACCGACCGGTGGCGGTGCCGTCGGCGTGAACGGTGAGCAGGGCGAGTTGGCCGTTGAGGTAGTTGCTGCCCCACGGGGTGGTAATCAGCCCGTCCGGGCGGCTTTGGGTGAGCCAGGCGTTGGGGATCGTCCCGGCCCGTACCGACGCGGTGGAGATGATCCGGTCGAACGGCGCGGTCTCCGGATCGCCGGCGGCACCGTCGCCGGTGATCACCCGCACCGGATAGCCGTGTTCGGCCAGCCGAGCCGCGGCCGCGGCCGCGAGGTGGTCGTCGACCTCGATCGTGGTGACCGCGATGCCCCGCGCGGCGATCAGCGCAGCGCTGTAGCCGGTGCCGGTACCGATCTCCAGCACCCGCTGACCGGGCTGGATATCCGCCGCGGCGAGCATCGCCAGCACCACGCTGGGCTGCGACGCCGAGCTGGTCGGCGTGCGTCCGTCCGTGCTGGGCCAGGCGGTAGCGCCGTCGTCGTACTGGGTCACCAGCGGCTCGTTCGCGTAGACGGCGGCGAACCAACCATCCGGATCACTGGTCCGGTCCAGCGGCCGGATCCGGCCGTGCTCATCGTCCAACCAGCACTGGTCGGGTACGAACCAGGCACGGTCGACCGACCGGAAGGCGTCGCGCCATGGCTCGGGCAGTTGTCCTTCCTCGGCCAGCACCGCGTCCAGGGCGGCGGTGCCGGTCATTTGTCCTTCCTGCCCTCGGGATGTTTCCCATCGTCCTTGCCCGGGTCGACCCACTTCTTCGGGTCGCTGTCCGGATGGCCCTGCCGGTCCTGGTCGCCGTGCTTGCCGCCCTCGTCCTTCTTACTCATGGGACTCGACATTACGACCCCATGGCTGTCGGGTCGAGACGGCAACCGAGCGGTTCACTTACGAACTCGCCTGGTCAGAGCGGGTTGACCTCCAGTGCGCTGGAGGTTCGATCATGGGTGGATGAGTACGTGGATCTGTGACGGCTGCGGCCTGGAACACCCGGAATCCCCGGAGCCACCACCGCGCGACGGCTGTGTTTTCGACCGGGGCGAGGTGAGCATCGAGGAACGCGGCGACCTCGGCCCGCACGGGCAGCGCTGGGTGACGCACGAGGAACTGGCCGCGCAGCCGCACGAAACCGTGCACCGCGACCACGGCCGCGGTGTGCACAGCTTCCGGCGGGAACCGCGGTTCGCCATCGGTCACTGGTCCTTCCTCGTGCGGACCCCGCGCGGCAACCTGCTCTGGGATCCGCCCGCCTATCTCGACGAGCAGGTGCTCGGCCTGGTGCGCGAACTCGGCGGGGTCGCGGTGATCGCGACGAGTCATCCGCACATGTTCGCCGCGCAGGTCGCTTGGAGCCACGAGTTCGGGCGCGTGCCGGTGCTGGTCAACGCCGACGACGAGGAATGGGTTCCCCGCCCCGACCCGGTGATCGAATACTGGAAGGAGCACGCGGAGCCGCTGCCCGGACTCGAACTGATCCAGGTCGGCGGGCACATGCGCGGTAGTTCGATCGCGCGCACGAGCGACGGCACGCTGCTGGTCGGCGACTCGATCAGCGGCGTCCCGAAGCATCCGGCGTGGGTCTCGTTCACCCGGAACTTCCCCAAGCTCGTGCCGCTCTCCCCCGCGGTGGTGCGCCGGATCGTCGATCGGCTCGACGCCTGGGAGTACGACCGGCTCTACACGCTCGGCGGCGACGGCATCGACCGCGACGCCAAGCAGGTCGTGCACCGTGCCGCGGAAAGCCACATCCGGTGGGCCAGCGGGGAGTTCGACCACCTGACCTGAACACACGAAGAAGCCGGCGTGTTCGCACACCGGCTGACCGACAAGGACGAGGGCCTGCTCGACGCCGCGGTGCGAAGGTTCCGCGGCGTCGGGGGGCCTGCCGCGCGGCGTTCCTCACCGACCCCGCGACACTCGCGTGGCCGGCATGAATCCTCTTGCCCCACCGGGAAAGGGGTGATCGTGCAGTCCGGGCTCGTCGCCATCGAGCAGACCGACCTGGTGCGTGATGTTCTTGTCGGTCAACCGGTCAGCGCCCCCTCGTCCCCAGTTGTCGCTTCCCGGAGGCCGGCGCGGCGGAATCCCGCCACGGCCGATCCCGCCTCTACCGCAGCGATGCTGCTCCATGCGGCAGTGTGCCGTGGCCACTCGGTCCCGGCGGCCGTCGCGCCCGCCAGGGTCCAGGCGGCGTGCGCGGCGGCGTTGGTGCTGACCCCCACCACGTTCGCGGCGACGTTGTTGATGTCGTCGCAGCGTGAGTGGTAGCAGGGGTCCTTACCGCTGCCGATCCCGCTGACGGGTACCCCGATGTTCTTGAAGCTGGCGTGGTCCGACCGGCCGCCGACGTCCATCGGCCGGGTGGCGATGCCCTTGCCGCGGAAGTAGGTCTCGAACATCTGCCGCATGGCGGCGTTGTCGTTGTACACGCCCCAGGAGGTGGTTCCCTTCGCGCCGACCATGTCGAAGTTGAGGTAGTTCTTGATCTTCGTGCGCTCGGCGGCGGGCAGCGAGGTGGTGTAGTAACGCGAGCCGATCAGCCCAAGTTCCTCCGCACCCCACCAGCCGAACCGCAGGCTCTTCCGGAGTACGGGCTTGGCGCGCGACACGGCGAGCGCCGTCTCCAGCGCGGCGGCCGAACCGGAGGCGTTGTCGTTGACGCCAGCACCCGCAGGCACGCTGTCGAGGTGGGCGCCGAGGAAGACGACCTCGTTCGGATTGCCGCCGGGCCAGTCCGCGATGACATTCCAGCCGGTGGCGCCGTTGTGGGTGAACGCCTGCAACCTGGTCTGGAAGCCTGCCGCGTCCAGCTTCGCCTTCACGTAGTCGGCCGAGGCGCGGAATCCGGGGCGGCCATGCGCGCGGTTGCCGCCGTTGGCGGTGGCGATGGACTGGAACTGGTCGAGGTGGGCCATGACGTTCGCGGCCGGGATGTCCGGCGGTGCGAAAGCGGGGACGGCCGGGGCGGCCGCGGCTTGACCGGAGAACGCGACGGTCGCGGCGACCGCGATGGCGAGCAGCGGACCGGATGCCTTCCGGATGGTCATGGTGTCCTCCAGCGAATTCTTGCCGCGGGCGTGGGCGTTCTCCGTCCGACACGACCACATTATTCCGGTCCTGGAACCAGGAGAATCGCGATGTCGGAAATACGACGCGGGGCTGCCGCGGGAAAATGCCGCAGTAGGCCGGTTGCCACCAGGCCGGCCGGCCGCCCCCGCTTCGCCCACTACTTTCTTCGGTCTCCGATGGCGTAATTACGCCACGCGGGTCAGCACGGAGGTCGCTACGACCACGCCGCGAAATCGTTGCACGAAGCGCTTTAGTCCCTTGTGGACTTTGGTGTGGTGAAGGGAACATTCAGCGCGTTCAGCGCTATGAAGGAGGCCTTCACAGCATGCGGTACTCCACGCGATCGGGGGGGACGCCTGGGGCGGGAGCCGGTTGCGACGAGGGCGTCCCTCGGTGCATCCACCGCACCACCGCACTCGGAGCCCTGAAGCACAGGTCAGCGCTACTGCCCCGAAGTTCGCCCGTTCGGGCGGCAACCTCCCGGCCGTGACGTGCGTTACCTCGATGTTCGACGTGTGGCGGGCGTGGGGTGCCCGGCCGGAACCCCTGCCTGGCCGCGTATTCCATCGCAACCGTATTCGGGGGTTCATTCATGCTGCCCACAATTTCCTTACGCACCAAGAGATCGAGCACGATCCGAAGAACGCGACTGCTGTTCGCCGCGGCCGCGATCTTCGGCGCCACGGCGGCGGGCGTGGTTCCCGCGCAGGCCGCGCCCGCCGCCAATTCGATACCGAATCCGGCGTCGGGACACAACATCTCCGACCGCGTCGACACCGACGGCGTGACCTACACCCGCACGTTGACCCCGACGCTGACGTTCCGCCCGACCGATCCGGACGGCGGACCGCTCACCGCGGTCTTCTACGTCTACGACCGCGACACGATGATCGCGGACAACTGGGTGTGGAACGTGCCGTCCGGTTCCATCGCGCAGTGGACGGTGCCCGCCGGACTGTTGCAGCAGGGTCACACCTATCGGTTCCGCGCCACCACGTTCGACGCGGAAAACGCGCTCGCCGACGACGCGTGGGTCAATCTGCAGTCGGTGTACAGCGGCCAGATGGCCGACGTCGCGGCCTGCGGAGTCGGCAACGGGACCCGGGTCCAGCAGTGGCCCGCGAACGGCGCGGACTGCCAGAAGTTCTTTCCCTGGGGCACCGGCGACGGCTATTACCAGTTCCAGGCCAAGCATTCCGGCCAAGTACTGGACAATACCAACTGCCGTGTCGACAACGGAAATCCGGTGACGATGTACGACAAGGTCAACGGTGACTGTCAGAAGTGGACGGTCGAACCGCAGGGCATGGGCAGCGGCGTCTACAAGTTCGCGGTGCGCAATCCCGGCAAGGTGCTGGACCAGGGCTGCTCGACGCGCGCGGGCACGATCCTGATGATCTGGGACCGGCTCGGCGGGGACACCTGCCAGGAATGGAGGATGCCCACCTCGCCCGCCAACGGGGTCACCGTGCAATGGCTCCAGTTCACGGTGAATCTCAACCCACCGCTGCCGAAACGCTGACAGCGGTCCGGGGGGGGGGGCGGGGGCGGCGCGGCGCGCGCCGCACCTGCTAGAGAGGGGCGCAGTGGGTGGGGGGCGGGCGGGCGAGCGAGTGGG
>NZ_JBHYIQ010000029.1:57293-67110 GCF_042739895.1 Amycolatopsis sp. NPDC059021 | reverse complement strand
GGCGCCCCTGTACCTGCCACCCTTTCCCGTACAAAACACCCCCCCCCCCCCCCCACCCGACCCCGCGGGGCGGGCCCCCCCGCCCCCCCCGCGCCCCCCACGCCTATCTGAGGTGATACCAGACCTCGGGGCGGCCGACCTGTCCATAGCGGGGCTCACGCGACGCGAGCCCGTTGTCCGCCAGGTATTCCAGATAACGCCGCGCGGTGACGCGGGAGGCGCCGATGGCGCTCGCGGCGGCACCGGCGGACAGCCCGTCGGACGCCTGGCCGAGTGCCGTGGTGATGGCGTCCAGCGTCTGCGCGCTCATCCCCTTCGGCAGCGCGGGATGTTCGCTCGCGCGCAGCGAGGACAGCGCGCGGTCGATCTCCGCCTGACCGGTCACCTCGCCGGAGGCGTCGTGGAATTCGGCGTACCGTTCGAGTTTTTCCCGCAGCGAAGCGAAAGTGAACGGCTTGAGCAGGTACTGCACCACGCCGACGGACACCGCCGCCTTGACCAGCGCGAGGTCGCGGGCGGAGGTGACGGCGATGACGTCGATCGGCAGGCCCGCTGCGCGCAGAGACCGGCACACCGCGAGGCCGTGCGTATCCGGCAGGTAGAAATCCAGCAGCACCAGGTCGACCGGCTCGCGCTCGCAGAAGCGCAGTGCGTCGCCGCCCGAGTGCACGACGCCCGCGACGGTGAAGCCTGCGAGCCGTTCGACGTACACGCGGTGTGCCTCGGCCGCGACCGGTTCGTCCTCGACCACGAGTACCCGGATCATTCCCCGCCCTCCTGCCGGGGCAGCCGCACGGTGAATGCCGCGCCGCCCTCCCTGCTGATGCCGACCGTCCCGCCGTAGCGGCGGATCGCCTGTCCCACCAGCGCGAGCCCGAGCCCGTGCCCCTCCCCCGCCTTCGTCGACCAGCCGCGCCGGAACATCTCCTCCGCGGCGTCCTCCGGGACGCCGGGACCATTGTCGGCCACGCGCAGCAGCATTCCGTCCGCCTCCGACCGCGCCGTGACGACCACCGCGGGACGTACACCCGAAGCGTGGGTGGCGGCCGCTTCGATCCCGTTGTCGATCAGGTTGCCGAGGATGGTCACCAGGTCGCGGGGCGCGATCCCGGAATCCGTGTCGTCGATGACGGTGTCCGGCGTGATGGTGAACTCGACACCGCGTTCGCTCGCCTCGGCGGCTTTTCCCAGCAGCAGCGCGGCGAGCACGGGCTCGGCCACCGCGCCCATCACGCGGTCGGTGAGTTCCTGCGCCAGCGCCAGTTCCGCGGTCGCGAACTCGACGGCCTGCTCGGGTTTCCCGATCTCGACCAGTGACACCACCGTGTGCAGCCGGTTCGCGGCCTCGTGGGCCTGCGAGCGCAACGCCTCGGTGAGTTCCCGGACCGCGGTGAGCTCGCCAGTAAGCGCTTGCAGTTCGGTATGGTCGCGCAGCAGCACGACCGTGCCCTGCGCCCGGCCGCTCGCGCTCACCGGTGTCGTGCTGACCACCAGCACCCGCGTGTCGGTGACGTGGAGCTCGTCGGTGAGCGCCTCGACCGAGGTGAGTGCCGCTGCCAGGCTCGGGGACAGGCCGAGTTCGGCCAGCCCGCGGCCGGTCGGATCGGCGGACAGGCCCAGCAGCGTGCGCGCGCCGTCGTTGCACAGCCGCACCCGGCCGTCACGGCCGACGAGCAGCACTCCCTCGCGGACGGCGTGGAGGACGGCTTCGTGATACTCGAACAGATTGCTCAGCGCGTCCGGCGCGATCCCGCGGGTCTGGCGCCGCAGCCGGGAGCTGATGAGCCACCCGCCGAGCGCGCCGACCGCCAGCACGGCACCGGCCACCGCGAACAACGGCACCAGCCGCTCGCGCAGTTCGGCGGAGATCGCCGAGATGGTGATCCCGACCGCCACCAGCGCGACGACCCGGTGGCCCTGGTCGAACACCGGCACCACCGTGCGTACCGACGGCCCCAGCGAACCGGCGTAGATCTCCTGCACGACGCCGCCCTGGCGCGCCTGGTCGATGGAGCCGATGAAGTGGCCGCCGATGAGTTCGGGATTGGGATGGGTGTAACGGATCCCGTCCGGGGTCATGATCGTGATGAAGTCGACCTGCGTGTCCCGCTGCACCTGCAGCGACAACGGTTCCAGCACCGCGCTCGGGTCCGGTGTGGACAGTGCGGAAAGGACACTCGTGGAGTCGGCCAGCGTGAACGCCACCGAGCTGGTCTGGTCCCGCGCCCGCTGCCGGGTGGCCCGCTGCGCGTCGAGGACGGCGAAGGTGATCCCGGTGGCGACCAGGACCAGCAGCACGACCAGTTGCAGCACGAGCAGCTGGCGGGCCATGCTCCACCGGTTCGGCCGGGTCCGCGACGTCGAGGGCACGCGCACATATCAGCACACGCCATCCCGGCAGGCCATCCCGGCAAGCCGGTCCGGCGGGCATCCGCGGTGCGGTCCTTCCGTTACCGGCTCTCCTGGTCCGTCACCCGATCGTCGTACGAACTCAATGAACACAACCGTGACCCAGCTCATACGATCAACGCATAGTGACCGGCGATTCGAACACCATGAGCTGGAGGCAACGGTGCCGACACCACCGACCCCCGACGCGAAGCCGCGCGGCCGGGACAAGACGCATTACCTGTACCTGGCCGTCGTCGTGGCGGTGATCCTCGGCATCGCCGTCGGCTTCCTCTTCCCGGGATTCGCCAAGGGGCTCAAGCCGCTGGGCACCGGGTTCGTCAACCTGATCAAGATGATGATCTCGCCGATCATCTTCTGCACCATCGTGCTCGGCATCGGCTCGGTCGCCAAGGCCGCGAAGGTCGGCAGGGTCGGCCTGATGGCGCTCGTCTACTTCGTGATCATGTCGACGTTCGCGCTGGCCATCGGCCTGATCGTGGGCAACATGCTGCACCCGGGCACCGGGCTGCACCTCACCCCGGCCGCCGTCCAGAGCGCGCACAAGCAGGCCACCGGCGGCGAGGGCGGCGTCGACTTCCTCCTCGGCATCATCCCGCCCAGCTTCGGCACGGCGTTCACCTCGGGCCAGGTGCTGCAGACGCTGCTGGTCGCGCTGCTGACCGGGTTCGCGGTGCAGAAGCTCGGCAGGAAGGGCGAACCGATCCGGCGCGGGATCGAGCACATCCAGCGGCTGGTGTTCCGGATCCTGGCGATGATCATGTGGGTGGCCCCGATCGGCGCGTTCGGCGCGATCGCCGCGGTGGTCGGGGAAACCGGCTGGAGCGCGCTGCGGAGCCTGCTGGTGATCATGCTGGGCTTCTACCTGACCTGCCTGGTGTTCGTCTTCGGCGTGCTCGGCGCGGTGCTGTGGATCGGCGCGCGGGTCAACGTCTTCTCGCTGCTGCGGTACCTGGCACGCGAGTTCCTGCTGATCCTGTCGACGTCGTCTTCGGAGTCGGCGCTGCCGAGGCTGATCGCGAAGATGGAACACCTCGGGGTCAGCAAGCCGGTCGTCGGCATCACGGTGCCCACCGGGTACTCGTTCAACCTCGACGGCACCGCGATCTACCTGACCATGGCGACGCTGTTCATCGCGACCGCGCAGGACAAACCCCTTGCCCTCGGCGAGCAGATCACGTTGCTGCTGTTCATGATCATCGCGTCGAAGGGCGCGGCGGGCGTCAGCGGCGCCGGCATCGCCACCCTCGCGGGCGGTCTCCAGTCGCACCGGCCGGAACTGGTCGACGGCGTCGGGTTCATCCTCGGCATCGACCGCTTCATGTCCGAAGCCCGCGCGCTCACCAACTTCGCGGGCAACGCCGTCGCGACCGTCCTCATCGGATCGTGGACCAAGGAGTTCGACCGCGACCAGGCCCGGCGGGTGTTCGCGGGCCAGGAACCGTTCGACGAAGCCACCCTGCTCGACGAGCACGAGCCCTCCCCGGGGGACGGCGGCGGGCAGGAGAAGCAGGCCGCGCTGACGTAACACCCCCGCGCGGCCGAGAATGTGCCGTGGCGCGAGCGTCCCTCCCCCGTGCTCGCGCCACGGCACATTTCTGCGTGTCCGGCGTCAGCAGCCCGCGTGGCCGTCGTAGGTGACGCGGGCTTCGGCGATCGCCTCGCGGTACCGCTCGGCCCAGCCCACCAGCCCGGTCAGGCTCTCGTAGAGTTCCTTCGCCATCGGGGTCGCCTCGTACTCGACCCTCGGCGGGACCGTCGGATACACCGTGCGCGCGAGCAGACCGTCCCGCTCCAGATTGCGCAGGGTCAACGTCAGCATCCGGCGGCTGATCCCCTCGACCGACCGCTCCAGTTCGGTGAAGCGGACCGGGCCGCGGGTCGCCTCCAGCAGGATGCCGATCGCCCACTTGCCACTGACCCGGTTGATGACCTCGAGCACAGTGCAGGCATCCATTTTCCCAGGGTCCAGTGCCCCTGCCTGGTCGGGTACAGCGATGTTCCTCTGGGACATGAAAGTGCCTCCTTACGCGCTGCCCCATGGTCACACATGATGTGCACCGTAACAAGTCGTGCCCTGGGTACGACCAGGGGAAACGCACTGGAGGGACCAGAAATGTCCGAAGCCAACCGCTCTCGGGGGCTCGCGCTCGCCGTGCTGAGCGCCGCGTCGCTGATGGTGGTGCTCGACAGCAGCATCGTCGCCGTGGCCCTCCCGGCCATCCAGGCCGAACTCGGCTTCGGCCCGGCCGGGCTGGCCTGGGTGGTCAACGCCTACCTCGTCGCGTTCGGCGGCCTGCTCCTGCTGTCCGGCAGGCTCGGCGACCTCGTCGGACGGCGCCGGGTGTTCCTCGGCGGGCTCACGCTGTTCACCGTGGCGTCGCTGGCGGCGGGCGTCTCGAGCGACGCGGCCGTGCTCGTGGTGTCCCGGTTCGCGCAAGGCGTCGGCGGGGCACTCGCGTCCGCCGTGGTGCTGGGCATGATCGTGACGATGTACCCCGAGCCCCGGGCACGGGCGAAGGCGATCGGCGTCTACAGCTTCACGCAGGCGGCGGGCGCGTCCCTCGGCCTCATCGCGGGTGGCGCGCTCACCCAGGCGCTGAACTGGCACTGGACGTTCTACGTCAACCTGCCCATCGGGATCGCCGCGCTGGTGCTCGCGCTGTGGGTGATCGAACCGGACCGCGGTACCGGGCTGCGCGCCGGAATCGACGCGCTCGGCGCCGTGCTGGTGACCGGCGGCGTGATGCTGCTGGTGTTCGCGATCATCCAGGCCGGGGAACGCGGCATCGGCGACTGGGTGACGTCAGGCTCGTTCGCCGCGGCAGTGCTCCTGCTGGCCGGTTTCGTGCTGCGGCAAGCGAAAGCGCGCACTCCGCTGCTGCCGCTGCGGCTCTTCCGCGTCCGCGCCGTCACCGGCGCCAACCTCGTCATGGTCCTGATGGTGTCCGGGCTGCTCGGCTTCCAGTTCATCACCGCGCTGTACCTGCAGAAGGTGCTCGGGCTCGACGCGCTCGGCACCGGGTTCGCCTTCCTGCCAGCGCCGGTGATGATCGCGATCGGCTCGCTCGGCTTCGCCGACCGGCTCAGCGCGCGCTTCGGCCCCCGCGCGATGCTGATCACCGGGATCGGCGTGATCATCGTGGCGATGCTCCTGCTGTCCAGGGTTCCCGCCGACGGCCACTACGTCGCCGACGTGCTGCCCGCGCTGGTCCTGATGGGCACCGGTGGCGGAGTGGCGATCCCGGCGCTGATGGGGCTCGCGATGTCCGGGGTGACACCGGAGGACTCCGGGGTTGCCTCCGGGCTGATCAACACGACCCAGCAGGTCGGGGCCGCCATCGGCACCGCCGTGCTGGCCACCGCCGCCGCGGCTCGCGCCGACGGGCTGGTCGCGGCGGGCACGGAGATCCGCGCCGCGCTGGCGGGCGGGTACCGGCTGGCCTACGGGCTGAGCGCCGGTTTCCTCGCCTTGGCGGTGCTGGCCGCGGCACTCGTCCTGGCGACACGGAAGCAGACGCCGGTGGTTCAGCCGGAACTTTCGGCCGCCGGTGAGGCCAGGTAACCCAGGAGGCCGCGGTGGCCCCGCCGCATCATCAGCGCGTGGTTCACGCGGAAGATCGGCCGGGCCACCGTGTCCAGCTTGCGCAGCAACGGTTTGCGGGCCAGGACGTCCTGCGCGATCTCCAGGCGGGTGCCCTCGCGAGCGGGACCGATCGTCCCGGCGAGGACACCCTCGAGGTCACCGCTGAGCCGGACCCGGACCCGGCCCGCCCGCTCGTCCTGCTGATCCCGGTGCATCCGGACGACGAGCCGGAACGGCAGCCGCGACCGGCAGACGAGCTCGGCGGTGTCCTCGTCGAGCTGCCGGACCGAGCGCACGTCGGCCCACCACCGCGGATAGGACTCCAGATCGACCACCGCGCCGAACACGCGCTCCGGCGCCACCGCCGGGAGGAGCCAGGTGCTGCGGAAGCGGTAGCGCGCGAACATCGGTCACGCCGTGGCCGGGGCCGAAACCAGCTTCCGCCCGTTCATCGTGACGATGTCCACCGAGGCCACGTCGTCCGGCGCGACCAGCGCGGAACCGTCGAGCGTGAAGCCTTCGTGCTCCCACTTCGCCGAGACCTGCCAGCTCCCCGCGGCGATGCGGCGGCCGTCCTTCGACACCACCTGGAGCTGGCACCGCTCGCCCGCGGGGATGCCCTGCACCTGGACCTGCACCTTGACCCAGCCCGCGAACGGGAACACCTTGGCGTCGAGACTCGCCTTCGTCACCGGGTCGGTGGCCGGCGGCAGCTGGCGTGGCGTGGGCCCCTGCGGTGTGGAGGTCGGCGGCGGTCCGGCTTCCGGCGAGGTCGCCGCGGTCTGCCTGCCGATCACCCAGCCCGCGCCGAGCGTGACCACGGCGAGCAGGACGACCGCGGCGGCGACCAGTACCCGAGGCTTGCGACGCGGCTGGTAAGGCTGCGAAGCGGCGTCGGCTTCTTCGGCCCGCACTCGATGCAGGGCGCGTTGCAGCAGCAGGTCGCCTCCCTCGGGCGGACCGTCGAGGAACGCTTCGGGCGGCACGTCATCGAGGGCCTGACGAAGCGCTGTCAGCTCACCGAGTTCGTGCCGGCACTGCGCGCAGATCGCCAGATGCCGCCGCTCGAACTCGGCCGCCTCGGCCGGGTCCAGCGCGCCGAGGGAGTACGCGCCGAGCAGCGCGTGATCCTGTTCCATCGCGTCGTTCATCGCGCTGCCTCCCTTCCCTCGCTCGACATCGCGGCACGGAGGGCACGCAACGCGTAGTAGGACCTGGACTTAACGGTACCGGGCGCGATCCCGAGGACCTTCGCCGCTTCGGTCACCGTCCGGCCCCGGTAGTAGAGCTCGACGAGGACCTCCCGGTGTTCGGCGGTCAGCCCGTCCATCGCGCCGAGCACCGCCATCGCGTCGACGACCCCCTGCGCGTGGTCGCGTTCCACCGCGGGCAGCGGAACGCCCGACGCCGGTTCGGCCACCTCCTGCGGCCGCGCCGCGCGGGCCCGCGCCCGGTCGGTGACCAGGTTGCGGGCCACCGTCAGCAGCCAGCCGCGAACCGAGCCCTTGCCGTCGTTCTGCAGATCGTCGGCGTGTTTCCAGGCGCGGACCAGCGTCTCCTGGACGATGTCCTCGGCCGCGGCGCGATCGCCGGTCAACCTCGTCGCGTACGCCAGCAGGCTCCGGCCGTGTTCGGCGTAGAGCTGCCGGATGAGATCCTCACCCTTGGCCCTCTTGGGCCGCCAGCCTCCGATGGCCACCCTCGTCCTTCCGACGGCGTTCTGGGTCGGCGTGGACAGTACTGCAAGCCGCCCGCCCGGGGGTGAGCTCCTGGGCAGGCCCAGCACGGCCGCGCTGCTCATCGGCTGACCGTCCTTCCTCACTGTGCTCGATCCGCTCAGCAGCCGCGGCCACTGCCGACGACGTCCGCGCCGTGTCCGGCGACGTTCGCGATGGTCGTCGATACCCTGCACACGGCCGGGCACGCCCGGCGGTTCAAAGTTGTTCCGGGGCTCACCTGTCCCGGCGCGTCGTACCGCGCGGCTGTCCCGGACTCACGAAATCACCTCGGCCCTGGAAATGGACCGGACACATATTCACCACACATTGTCCGGCCGTTCCGCAAACAATCAGGAGTAACCCCGTTGGGCCACAAGGATTACCCAGCATCCCACTCATTGTGATGTGCATCACAATGAGTGGGGAAGTGATCTTTCCCTTCTAATATTCGTGCGGGGAGGGCACGCTCGCGATGGGGGATTTTCCGTTGTCCCGGCTACCGGTATAGGTATCCGCCGGGAACACGCAGCCAATCCGGAAACTGTCCGCGGACCGGCAATGGCCGAATCCGCGGTGTCATCACGAGCTCGCCGGTACTCATCTTCGAACCAGCAAACCCGAAAGGTTCCACGATGCCGCACCGCAGAAGACCCGGACTGAGATCCGTTGTACCCGCCACGGTGGCGCTGACCGCGCTCGGGACGCTCACTCTGAATGCCCCGAGCGCCTACGCCGCCGAAATCGACATCCCCTGTGATCCGGCCGCACTGATCCGGGAGGTCACCGCGGCCAACGCCTCCGCCGACCCGGACACCTTGTCCCTGGCGCCGAACTGCGTCTACACCCTCACCGCCCCCGCCGACGCCACCTGGGTTGCCGGGCTGCCCGCCATCAAGGGGAAGCTCACCATCAACGGCAATCACGCCACCATCGCCAGGGCACAGGACGCGCCCCAGTTCCGGCTGATCTCCAACTGGGGTGACCTGACGCTCAACGAAATCACGCTCACCGGCGGCCACGCCCCCGACGGCGTCGGCACCGACTCCTACGGGGAAGCGAACCCGGGCGGGAGCGGCGGTGGCATCCAGAACTGGGGCCCGCTGACCATCACCGGCAGTGTGCTCACCGGCAACACCTCCGGGGCCGGTGCTCCCGGTGCCGACGCCACCGCTACCACCCGGGCCGGGCGCGGTGGCCTGGGCGGATTCGGCGGTGGCATCTCTTCCTACAGCGGCACCTCGTTGCCGCTGACCATCACGAACAGCGTGATCACCGGCAACGCCACCGGCGCCGGCGGCCGGGGCGGCAACGGTACGGGCAAGGAGCCCGGTGGCCGGGGCGGCTCGGGTGGTTTCGGCGGCGGCGTCGAGGGCACCAGCGGCAGCGTCCTGCGCATCACCGATAGCAGTGTCAGCGGCAACACCACCGGAGACGGCGGCAAGGGTGGCACCGGGGGCGCCGAGGGCGGCGGGGCCGGAGACGGCGGTGGCGGTGGCGCGGGTGGCGGGGTGTTCATTTCCGCCGACCGGGACAAGCCGCTGAATCCGGCCATCACCGGGACCAAGATCACCGCCAACCGGGGTGGCCGAGGTGGCGACAGCGGCGTGGCGGGCCCTGGCGGTTACGTGGGCTGGGCCGGTTACGGCGGTCACGGTGGCGGAGTGAGCGTCTTCTACGACACCCTCACCCTCGACGGCGGCGCGGTCACCGAGAACAGCGCGGGTGAGCCTGGTGGAGGCTACCATCCCTCTCCGGCGCGTGGCGGCGGCATCGACACGCTGAGCGCGCATGTCACCTTGATCAACGGAGCCGTGGTGAGCGACAACCGGCCCGACAACTGCTACTCCGTCGCCGACGTGCCCGGCTGCGTCAACCCCCTGCGGGCCGCCGGTCTCCAGCGCGCGGGCGACGCGGCTGTCCGAGAGCACCAGGCCGAAGAACTCGCGCTTCGGCAGCTCGCCGCCGCCTCGGCGATGGCGGGTAAGTGACCGGCGGGGCCGGTCGGCTGACCACCCGTCTGTAACCGGATGACGGTTCGTGGCCGGCCGGTTTTCCGGCCGGGCACGACCTTTACGGGCGCCCGGGCCGCACAGCGTCGGTTATA
>NZ_JBHYIQ010000029.1:47842-57283 GCF_042739895.1 Amycolatopsis sp. NPDC059021 | reverse complement strand
GCCGGGGGTGTGTGGTGCCGTGCGGCGGGTGGCCTCCCACCCCCCCCCTCTTTTCTTCTGCTGTCTGCGGTCGCTTGCCGTGTTGTCCGCCCCCCCCCCCCCCCACCTTTCCGGGCGCCCGCGCCGCACACCGTCGGTTATCCCGATGATCGGGACGGCGCCCTTGCCGATCTTCGCGCCGCGTTCCTAAGCTGCCCCCGACCGGCCCACCGCGGGCAGGCACCGCCGCCTTGGAGAAAGCCGAGGTCCGCCGTGCCCGGAAAACCCCGGCACCTGCTCGTGCTGCTGGCCACGTGCCTGGCGGCGGCCGGGTGCGCGGCCCCCGCACCCGTCCCTCAGCGGGAATCCGCGACCGGGCTCACCGCGACGCTGACCACCCCGCTGGACATCGTGCTGCGCTGGCCGGATGATCCGGCCGCCGCGGGCACCATGCTCGAATTCGCCACGGATCCGAACGGGCCGTACACCACGTTGCAGTACCTGCCACCGCATCTGACGACCTACACGCATCCGGATCTGCTGCCGCAGACGTCGTTCTACTACCGGATCCGGCCGTTCTCCGGCCCCGCGTCGGCTCCCCTGACCGACGCCACGCAGCCCGCTACCCCGCCGCCCGCCGGTGCTCCGGCGCCGGTGCGCACTCCCGGCGACGCCGGCGCACCGGTGGGGTTGCGCTCGGCACGGGAAGCCGACGGCACGCTGAAGTTCACCTGGACCGACCGGACCACCGACGAGGAAGGTTTCCTTCTGGAGCAACGGAAACCCGGCACGGCGATGTTCGCGCCGGTCGAGGTGACCGGCGCGAACGCGACCTCGTGCAAGCTGTCGACGTTGCCCGGCGAGGAAGGCGCCGCCTACCGCGTGCGTGCCTTCTTCACCGGACCACCGTCACCGCTGGCGCACCAGACCACCGGTGCCCGGCGGTGACTCACGCGAGACTGTGTCTACGCAAGAACGTGGCGCAGGAACTCGCCGGTGTAGCTCTCCTCGATGCCGGCGACCTGCTCCGGCGTGCCCTCGGCGACGACGGTGCCACCGCCGGACCCGCCCTCCGGGCCCATGTCGATGATCCAGTCCGAGGTCTTGATGACGTCGAGGTTGTGCTCGATGACGATCACCGTGTTCCCCTTGTCCACCAGCCCGTTGATCACGCCGATCAGCTTGCTGATGTCCTCGAAGTGCAGACCGGTGGTCGGCTCGTCGAGAATGTAGACCGTCTTGCCGGTGGAGCGCTTCTGCAGTTCGCTGGCGAGCTTGACGCGCTGCGCTTCGCCGCCGGACAGCGTCGGCGCGGGCTGGCCCAGCCGGACGTACCCGAGCCCGACGTCGACGAGCGTCTTCAGGTGCCGGTGGATCGCCTTGATCGGCTCGAAGAACTCGGCGGCCTCCTCGATCGGCATGTCCAGCACGTCCGAGACGGTCTTGCCCTTGTAGTGCACTTCCAGCGTCTCGCGGTTGTACCGCGCGCCCTTGCACACCTCGCACGGGACGTAGACGTCCGGCAGGAAGTTCATCTCGATCTTGATCGTGCCGTCACCGGCGCAGGCCTCGCACCGGCCGCCCTTGACGTTGAAGGAGAACCGGCCCTGCTGGTAGCCGCGCACCTTCGCCTCGGTGGTCGCGGCGAACAGCTTGCGGACGTGGTCCCAGACCCCGGTGTAGGTGGCCGGGTTGGACCGCGGCGTCCGCCCGATCGGCGACTGGTCCACCCGCACGAGCTTGTCCACATTGGCCAGCCCGTTGACCCGGGTGTGCCGCCCCGGCACCTGCCGCGCGCCGTTGAGCTTGTTGGCCAGCACGGTCGCGAGGATGTCGTTGACCAGCGTCGACTTCCCCGACCCGGACACGCCGGTCACCGAGACCAGGCAACCGAGCGGGAACGACACGTCCAGCCCGCGCAGGTTGTGCTCGCGCGCGCCGACCACGGTCAGCTGGCGCTTCTTGTCGACCGGGCGCCGGATACCCGGCACGTCGATCACCCGGCGGCCGGACAGGTAGTCCCCGGTGAGCGAGCCCTTGGCGCGCAACAGCTTCTTGAAGGGTCCACTGTGGACGATGTGACCGCCGTGCTCGCCGGCACCCGGGCCGATGTCGACCACCCAGTCGCTGGCGCGGATGGTGTCCTCGTCGTGCTCGACCACGATCAGCGTGTTGCCGAGGTCGCGCAGCCGGGTCAGCGTCTCGATCAGCCGGTGGTTGTCCCGCTGGTGCAGCCCGATCGACGGCTCGTCGAGCACGTAGAGCACACCGACGAGACCGGAGCCGATCTGGGTGGCGAGCCGGATGCGCTGCGCCTCGCCGCCGGAGAGCGTGGCCGACGCCCTGTCCAGCGAGAGGTAGTTGAGCCCGACGTCGAGCAGGAAGCGCAGGCGCGCCTGGATCTCCTTGAGGACCGCGCCGGCGATCATGGACTCGCGCTTGCCGAGCTTGAGTTCGTCGAGGAACTGCGAGGCCTCCGCGATGGAGAGCGCGCAGACCTCGGCGATGGAGCGGTCGCCCTGGGTCTGGTGCTCGAGGGTGACCGCGAGGATCTCCGGCTTGAGCCGGGTGCCCTGACAGGCCGGGCACGGGACCTCGCGCATGTAGCCCTCGTACCGCTCGCGCATGTACTCGGACTCGGTCTGCTCCTGGCGGCGCTCCAGGAACGGGATCACGCCCTCGAAGTTCGCGTAGTACGACCGCTGGCGGCCGTAGCGGTTCTTGTAGCGGACGTGGACCTGCTCGTCGACACCGTGCAGAACCGCCTTCTGCGCGCGGGCGGGCAGCTTGCGCCACGGCGTGTCCATCCGGAAGCCGATGGTCTCCGACAGCGATTCGAGCAGCCGGACGAAGTAGTCCGCGGACTGCCCGCCCGCCCACGGCGCGATGGCGCCCTCGGCCAGCGACAGCTCGTCGTCCGGAACGACCAGCTCGGGGTCGACCTCCTTGCGCACGCCGATCCCGGTGCACTCGGGGCAGGCGCCGTAAGGCGAGTTGAAGGAGAACGACCGCGGCTCGAGGTCCTCGATGGCCAGCGGGTGCCCGTTGGGGCAGGCGAGGTTCTCGGAGAACCCGCGGATGCGATGCGCGTCGTTCTCCGGCAGGTCGACGAACTCCAGCTCGACCAGCCCGTCGGCCAGCCGCAGCGCCGTCTCCACCGAGTCGGTGAGCCGCTGCCGCGAACTCGCCTTCACGGTGAGCCTGTCGATCACGACGCCGATCTGGTGCTTCTCCTGCTTCTTCAGCTTCGGGGGGTCGGTGAGCGGGTGCACCGTGCCGTCGACGACCACACGCGCGTAGCCCTGCTGCTGCAGGTTCTCGAACAGGTCGACGTACTCACCCTTGCGCCCGCGCACGACCGGGGCGATCACCTGGAAGCGGGTGCCGTCGTCCATCGCGAGCACCTGGTCGACGATCTGCTGCGGGGTCTGTTTGCTGATCGCCTCACCACACTTCGGGCAGTGCGCCTTGCCCGCTCGCGCGTACAGCAGCCGGAGGTAGTCGTACACCTCGGTGATCGTGCCGACCGTCGAGCGGGGGTTGCGCGAGGTCGACTTCTGGTCGATCGACACCGCGGGCGAGAGGCCCTCGATGAAGTCGACGTCCGGCTTGTCCATCTGCCCGAGGAACTGCCGGGCGTAGGCGGACAGCGACTCGACGTAGCGACGCTGCCCTTCGGCGAAGATGGTGTCGAACGCGAGGCTCGACTTGCCGGACCCGGACAGGCCGGTGAACACGATCAGGCTGTCGCGGGGCAGATCCAGATCCACACCGCGGAGGTTGTGCTCGCGGGCGCCGCGAACAACGAGGCGATCAGCCACGCCAGGTCCCTTCAATCTTGCTGGTCAGCTGCGGGGGCCGACCCCGGTTCGAGCTACACGGGCGGCCGCGTCCCATGCTAGGACGCACCACCGACAAAAACCGGCGCCGTCTCCCTCGGCGGGGTCGCGACGGCGGCTCCGGAGGTTTCCGGCGACGGGGTGAGCAACCGGTGGACCGGTCGTTCGACGAGCATGCTGAGCGACCCCAGTTCGGCAACGCGCGGGCCGGAACGCAACTCACTTCCTGATGCACCGGATAAAGACGATACGAGATGCCCGCGGGCCGCCCGACGACCGGGGCACGTTCCGGGTTACCCGGCCGATGCGGCGAAGCACCCCGATGGGTGACCCGCCCGAGCTACCGGTCCCGCCGGGGAAGCGCCCGCGTGGGGTGGAACGCGCTGCAGCGCCACGACTACGGTGGGAGAGGTGAACATCGCCGAGACCTACACCGGGCATGTCGAGCCGGGCGGGGACGCCGCCCGCCGCACCCTGGACGCGCTGACCATCACGAAGCTGTCCGTCGGCCCGATGGACAACAACGCGTATCTGCTCGTGTGCCGCGCGGAGAACGAAGCGCTGCTGATCGACGCCGCGAACGACCCCGAGCGGATCTCCGACCTGATCGGCCACGGCCCCGACCGGCCCGCACTGCGCACGGTCGTGACCACCCACCAGCACCAGGACCACTGGCAGGCCCTGGGCGCGGTCGCGGGCGCCAACGGCGCGAACACCGCCGCCCACCCCCTCGACGCCGGCCCGCTGCCGGTACCGCCGGACTTCCTGGTCGAGCACGGGGACACGCTCTCCGTGGGCGAGATCACCCTCGAGGTCATCCACCTCCGCGGCCACACCCCCGGCTCGATCGCCCTGCTGTACCGCGATCCGTCCGGCCACCCCCACCTGTTCACCGGCGACTCCCTGTTCCCAGGCGGCGTGGGCAAGACGGGCACGCCGGAGAACTTCACGTCGCTCCTGGACGACGTCGAGACGCGAATCTTCGGCGAGCTGCCGGACGACACGTGGTTCTATCCGGGCCACGGCGACGACTCGACGCTGGGCGCGGAGCGGCCCAAGCTCGCCGAATGGCGCGAACGCGGCTGGTGAGTCACCAGTAGTCAGGGGTGTGGTTACTTTACGCCCCTGACCACTGGCAGCCTTATCGAAAGGCCAGCCGATACGGGTAAGTCAGTCGCCATTTCTCGCGCAGCGCAAGAACCGAGACATCAACACTGGTAAAATCTGCTCTCGCACGCATGGCTTGGATCTGAGGCCAGCTCACGGCACCTCCTGACAAGGCATTTTTGAGCAGGGTCGCAACCTCTTCAGACACCTCTCGCCGCATGAACTGCCGCAATGTCCGCGTTCCATCGGTCACGATAAAACCCCACCCACGCCGGGCACAGTATTTTCGGGCAGCTTCGGCTTTTTTCCTGATTGATCCAACTGGCCATGTCGGGCAGCCCTTTGACCTCTACAAGAACACATCGCCCATCGTCAAGCCACACCAACAGATCCGGGTAGTAAGTGCGCACCCTGCCGTCCAAGAAGTATTCAATGGCCACGGGCTGCTCGCAAAACCACTCAACATTAGCGGCATAGCTCAGAGTACGGACCATGTACATCTCGTTGACCGATTCGCAAGCGACCTTGCGGCCGACCTTGGCCGACTCCCATTCACTGGAGCCAGGGCGCGGATTCACTTCACGAAGTGGCGAAAAGTCCGACCGGTCTGGTGCAATCTCCGCCAAGGTTTCCGGCCACTCGACGTCGTCGAGGATGGCGGCCCAGCGTCGGGTAGCCCGTTCGGCGAAACCGGCCGCCTTGACCTCAGCGACGAGATTCTGCCGCAAGGAGGCGAGCGCGCCTCCCACCGCAGACGACAGGTCGTCCGCGCCGCGCCCGAGGTGGACACCGGCCAGAACTGCGATCAGCTCACAGACCATGCGGGGCTCCGCACCCGGAAACGCTGCCACAGAGATGGCGACCAGGCATTCTGCTAGCCCTACACCCGCTGCCACCGACTCTGCGACCAGACACGCGAAGGCATCGTGCACATGATCACTTTTTCGACGAGCTCGCCCCCGTAAACGCCGCAATGCGTTGCGTTGGAGCCGCGATATCTCCGACGAGCTCACTCCACGGATGCCACCGATCGCCTTCTGCGTCTGGGGCTCTTCCCCACTCAGCCCCAACCTTCGCGCGAGGACATCGGAATGGCTCGCAGACGCAATCTCGTCGACCGCTGTTGTAACGAGCTCCCGGATGCCCAGGATGCAATCCTGATCCCGCGCCTGGACACCCACCCAGCTGATACTTGGCAAGCCCTGCTCCCCCTCGATAGACCGGAAACACACTGCAGGGATTTCACCCTACCGGGTGACCGGTACGCCGTGCCGTTATCACATATCAGCGGCTTTCAACGCGGCCGCATCTTCGGACGAACGACAGATCACTCAGATGGCGATGACCTCAATCATGCTGTCCAGCCCTTTGAAGTCGTCAGGGTTTCGGGTGTAGAGCGGTAGCTCTCGCGAGGATGCGATGGCGGCGATCATCAGATCCATTCGACGAGGCCGCGGATCCCGCTTCGCCGCGAGAACCAGCGCAACCAATGTCCCGTAGCGGGCGGCCGCCTCACCATCGAACGGCAACGGCACGAAGTCGACGATGGCGGCACCGAGCTTCTCGGTGCGCGCCGCACGAACGGCGGCGTCCCCTGCCATCGCCACTCCCTGATGCAGTTCAGCCATGGTGACGGCGGTGAGTTCTGGGATCTTGGGCAATGCCGCGGGATCGAGCAGACCGAGGTCAATGTAAGCGCAGGTGTCGAGCACACCTGCCTCGTGGCGCTCAGTCACGAGACTGCTCCCACACGTCGTCGGAATCCACACGATCTTCGGTGCCGAAGAACTCATCAGCTTCGCGCCGCATCTGAGCAGCCTCAACCGTAGGCAACCTTCGGTGTCGCTCCACCAACTCCTCAGCAGTAAGGCGACGCCTGCGCGGTATCGGCCGCAACTCAGCCACCTCGACGCCGTTGCGAGTGACGTGGTAGGTCTCGCCTGCCTCGACAGCGTCCATGACGGCAGCAGAGTTGTTGCGGAACTCCCGCTGAGTGATCACCTTCACGAAGCCCAGTGTAGCCAAGCGTAGCTCACCGGGCTACGCCTGCATCGAGACACGGATCTTCGGCGAGCCGCCGGACGACACGTGGTCCCATCCGGGCCACGGCCGCTCGACGCTGGGCGCCGAGCGGCCCAAGCCCCCCGAGTGGCGCGAACGTGGCCGGTGAATCAGCACTAAAGGAACGCAGAGCCATTGGGCACCTCATCGTTCAGGGGCAAAATAGCTCTTCATGAAGCGCAGGCAGGCGACAGCCTTGATTGACGAGCTTCTGCGGCGCGCGCAGGGGACTGGGTGGCCGATCGACCTTGTCCGGACTGTCTACGTCTTCGGGTCTTACGCGCGAGGCGCGCTTGAGCCTGGGAACGTAGACATCGCGGTGGACATCGATCGCACCAGCGCCAGATGGCGGAGCCATTTCATCCACAGCATGAGCTATGGACAGGATCCCTACACGGTGCTCCGAGTGGCGTTACGAGGACGAAGGCGAAGCGTATCAATTCTTTTCGAGCCACACAGCGGCCATGACGACGTGCCCATGACCGTACTTTGGCAGCGTGGCGAATCTCTCGACACCGCCATCGCGCGCCTCCATGCCATACAGGCGGACTCGACCGCCCGCCGAGCCCCGCGCGACGCCATACTTCCCTGCTTCGACGGGCTCGACAAATGGGTACCTCGCTACTTACGCCAAGAACTCGAAGCCTTGATCAAGGGCCAAGTGATCACGATCGAGCAGGTCATCCTTGCGGACGCCGAACCACATGATCTCGCGATACGTGATCACATCAATGACCGCTGGGTCGCAACCAGCGCACTCCGGCGAGCTGCCCACGCAGCCCTTGCCTATCTTGAGTCGCACAAGGTAGATCTCCATACCGTCCACCTGCACAGCAAGGACATCGCCGCTCCGACAACGCCCCACTTCGTCGGTTTCGGACTCCGACATCTCAGTTCGGCACTTGACTGCTTCCGGAACTACAACGGAGTGCAGTGGCTCGAGGTTGTGCACCCAACCCAAAAGGGTCCGCTCCACGCATTGCAGATACGCCCGAATAATCGAGACAAATTATCTCAACTCAACCCGAATCCAAGCTCATTCTTCAGCTGACAGATTTCGAGTCACGCAACGGACGGGAGGAGGAGAGCAGTTCGGCTACCCTAGGTGCCGCGTTGCGCTGTACCAGACCTGCCACGGCCACAGCCTAGCCGACAGAACGCGGACCCGCTAACCAGCAAAACGCGCTACCAGTAGCCGACAGATCGCGACACACCTGACACCGCCGAGTCGCTGACGTGTTCACCGCTGTTGTGATTCACTGTTTCCTGGTGGCGTGGGCAAGACGAGGACGTCGGAGAACTTCACGTCGCTCCTGGACGACGTCGAAACGCGGATCTTCGGCGAGCTGCCGGATGACATATGGTCCTATCCGGGTCACGGGGACGACTCGTCACTGGGCGCCGAGCGTCCCGAAGCTCGCCGAGTGACCCGAACGCGTCGTAGGGGACGTTCACCGTCGCGAACGGCACGTTCGCGACACAGCCCCGGCCCGGCCCCGTCGCACGCTGTGAAGGGCCCCTTCACAGCGCTCAGCGCCGGTAAGGCCCCCTTCACGGCACCACAATCCACAAAGGACGCACGGTCGAAGAATCGGCCGGCCTGGTCGACTTCGCCCGGACAGGGGTCGCTGAACCTGGTCACCTTGGCCTCACCACCTATCGGAAAAGTGCCTTCTTGGCAGCGCGATCACGATTACATACGGTTTTGGCGGTAACCACAGGTAATCCGCCGTCGAGAGGAATTCGCCGTGAATCACTTCGTCATCACTGGCGCGCGTGTCTTCGATGGGGAGGACTCGCTCGGAACCGTTGACGTCGAAGTCGCGGACGGCAGGATCGTGAGCGTCGCGGGCAGACGTCCCGAGGGGGTCGAACTGGTCGATGGTAGCGGCGCCACGTTGCTGCCCGGCCTGATCGACGCTCACACGCATACTGACGCGGAGTCGCTCCGCCAGGCCCTGACGTTCGGGATCACCACCGAGCTCGACATGCTTTCGATCCCGGAGCGTATGAACCCGTTGCGCCGCCAGGTCGCCGAGTCGAGTGACCTCGCCGATGTGCGGTCGCCGTCCATCGGGCTCACTCCCCCGGACGGGCACCCGCATCAGCTCCGGAAAGGGGAAGGGGATCCGCCGTGGTCGACGGCCACGCGCGTGGCGGAGATTCCGGCGTTCGTCGAGGCCAGGATTCTCGAGGGCGCCGACTACCTCAAGGTGCTGGTGGAGGACGGCCACCTGTTCGGCTCGGCTCTGCCCCGTCTCGCTCCCGAGCTGGTCGCGGCGACCGTTCGCGCGGCTCACGCCCGCGACAAGATGGTCCTTGCGCACGCGATGACCATCGACACGGCCGAGCAGGTTGTCGAGGCCGGGGTCGTCGGGGGCGCGCAACGATTGATCTATCTGGCTCTGACCGCGGAGCTGAGAGAGACAATCTCCGCGCGCGGTGGGGTGGGGTT